>JBCCFX010000157.1:0-9680 GCA_039029515.1 Planctomycetota bacterium | reverse complement strand
CGGCGGACTGGTAAGTCCGCCCTACACCTGTTGAAGCACCAAGCCGACAGCTGTCAGCTGTGAGCTGATCGCTATTCCGCCCCTGGCGTCCACAGCGCTGTTTCCGGCACATCGGCGCCGCACTCCGGACACACCGGCTGTGTCAACTGGAACAACAGGTAGCCGCACGCACAGCGGGGTTCATCCACGTTGATCTGCAGACCATAGCCGCACGCATTGCACCGATTCGATCCCGCACTCCACGCGCAGAGATGCGAGCACGATGGACACGGGAACGACAGCGACCACGTGCGCTGACTGCCGTCATCACGCCGGATCATGCGCCGGCGCATGGCGCGATGCGCCAGTGGCAACGCAAGAGTCAGTGCGAAGGCCAGTACGGCAAAAAGAATCAGACCAACGAAGAGTCGCCCGTGAAGATTCACCGGCAGGAAGTAAATCGCCGCGTGGATGAACCAGCACAACACGATCATCGTGAGGCCAAACGCCCAGAATACGATCACCGATATACGTTGCAGCGTGCGCAGCGTCGGGGTCGGGCACGCCATGCTGCCCGCAAATATGTTCTGCGCAAGAATGATCACAAAGATGCCTGAAGTCAGCATCGTGCCATACAACCAGTCGCGCACGCGCATTGACTGCTCGGCAATATCATCGTAGAACCACGCGACGATCGTGCCGACGATGATCAGCACCGTGCCTGACAACACCAGAAAGATGCCGACATCGCGGGGCTGATCCCACCGACGAAAGCTGACGCCGATCAACACGACACTGATCGTGCCGAGCCAGAGATGCAGCGTGCGCAACACGGCGAGAAACAATGGCGTCTCATAGGTGACCGCCGAGATGTCGCCCAGCGTGATCACACCGACGCCGATTGCGTCGATCAACAGAAGCACAAACAGGGTCGACACGCCGATCCAGCGCCATTGTCGTTGTCGTGCCGTGGTGCTCATACGGGAATAATCCGAATATCGAGACCGCACGTCGGGCAGGTGTCGCCGTACGTGCGCACCGTGGTCACATCGCCGCATCGCGGACAGGCGAGTTCAATCGCGTCCTGCCAGTCTTCGGGCACGGGTCCGAGCCGACCTGCTTCGCGCAGGCTGGCCAGGCTCGTTCCGATGACGAGCAGCACGTACAACGGCATCGCACCAAACGCGCGGTAGACGCGTTGTTTGGCTTCGTATCGCGAACGCTGCTCGCCGTATTGCGTGCTCAACAGGAAGACTGTCAGGTAGATGGCCATGGCGCCGGTGACACCGATCAGCGCGACACTCAGCCCGCGGGCCAGTCGTGCGCGAAGTCGCCGGCGCCAAAAAATCGAGGCGATCGCACTCCAGGCGTGAAACATCGTCAGCGGGATCGCAATCGTGGCGAGCAGGCGTTCGCCGGGTGCCTGTCGAAACTCGTTCATGATCATGACCCGCGCCGACCACGCGCCAGCCGCGATGAGCCCCGCGAAGACCGCGAGCAACAGCAGCCAACGAATTCGCCCGATGCTCGCTGCAGACAGGCAGATGCCTGAACCCGCGACGTACGGTATCGCGATCAGCGCCGTCAGGGCGACGTATCCCATCGCTTCCACATCTGCGAATGCGGCGATCAGGAACCCGGCGCCGGCGATCAACAGCAGCATGGCCATCCCGACAATCGATCGCCGCGCCCACAACGCAAGCTGCGGCGCATATGACGGCGAACGACCATCCGATCGATTCGACTCGGTCACGGCGTTGCGTTCTCATCTTCGAGTTCAGGCCGCGGGTCAGGCACCTCGACGTTCACTTCTGGCGCGACACCCGTTGCCGCCCGGCCGGGATTGGCATGCGTTACGACATAAGGTCTATCGATCGGCGCGAGACCGGCTGAACGGCGTAAGACGTTTTGGCCAATCAGTTCCGCCCGCAACATCGCGGTCGGAAACTCCTTGACCGTGCCATCAACGAGACCAACGAAGTGCGATTGCTCCTGCCATGAGATGCCCGTGGCCGGCAATCCATGTTGATCCGGATCAATTGACGTGATGAAGAGCCACAACTCAGAATTGGCGGTATTGGCATCGATGCCGTGGTACGTAAAGACCACATCACCCAGTCGGTGCGCACTGACATCTGCGGGCAACGCCGCTGCGGCATCGGCGATCATGCGTTCCTGCTCCGCGAGTCCTGCATACAGGAAGACATCGAGATCGGCGTCAGCGACCGGCACATCGTCGGTGTAGGTCAGCGTGGAGCTGAACAGCAGTCCGCCGAAATCGGCAAAGTGATCATCGGCATACAGCTCGATCGCGTGTGCCGGGAACGCGCCGTTTTCGTCGGCATGCCTGAGGAGCGCTTCGGCAATGGGGTCGACCTCGTATGAGGCGACGGACACAGGTATGTTGCCGCCAATTGGATTGAAGCCGGCCTGTGCCTGCGCGATCGAGAACCAGATCAGTGCGATGTAGCCCGCGACAAACAAGATGGCGAGGGTGACCGGCATCAGCGAGGTCGCAATGATCGCGCGCATCCACGACACATTCTGTGCTTCCTTCACGGCCCCGCATGCACTGATGACCCACCACAATGGTGCAAAGTTGTTCACGATGCACGGCACCAGCGCGAGGCACATGGTTCCACTCGAATACGCGATGGCCTGACCGGTGAGACCAATGCCTCCACGGGTCTCGCCACTCCATCGCAGGATCAGATGCGTTCCCGCCGTCCATACTCCACCGACCACATAGAAGAACAGCATTCCGATGAGAATCGCGACGACCAGGCCAATGCCTGTCCCGGCGAGCAGGCCCGCTGCGCTGGGGGCACCTGCTCCACCGGCGAAGATGCCGATGACCGCGACGCCGCCGCCGATGAGGATGGCATACACCGCGATAACCAGAAGGAGGTTGTAAGTCGCGAAGCCCCACGCTTCGCCGTTCGTCGCCTGCGACGGGACGGAGCGCATCAGAGTGCTCGGTTTGAAGAGAGATGCCCATGCGGTTCGCCACCACGCGCGCACCATGCCGATCTTCTTGCGTTCGACCCACGGCAGGCGATACATCTGCGTATCGCGATCACCGATGCCACTCGCGGGCAACAGCACCATTGCATCCATCGTCTGCGGCGCGTTGCATTTCACGCATGCGAAGGCCGGCGGCACGAGATGCCCCTGATCATCTGTGCCGTAATACGTCTGCCCGCAGCTCGTGCAGCAGTACCGAACGCTGTTCGGCACAAACTCGAATTCGCTTGGACGAAACGCTTCCCCGCACTCGGGACACTGCCGAGCAGTCAGATTCCAGAGCGGATAGTCGCAGGTCTTGCACCGCATAGGCCGTTACGGTCCCCCGTCGGACGTCGACTCAATCTTCGGGCGCATCGGTGGACACGCGTTCGCGGAACGCCGCCCCGAGTGCGCGTGTCATTGGTCCGACGCGGCCATCGCCGATCGTGTGATCATCGATCTGATTCACGCCGATGATCTCTGCGGCGGTGCCGGTGAGGAACACCTCGTCCGCAGCACGCAGATCGTCGAGCGTCATCATCCGTTCCTCGATCGAGTAGCCGAGCGAGGGAATGAGATCATCCATGACGAAGCGTCGTGTGATGCCATGAAGAATGCCCGCTTCGGTTGGCGGCGTGAAGACCGCACCGTGGCGCACGACGAAGATATTGTCGCCGGTGCATTCGGACACATAGCCATCTGTATTAAGCATGATCGCTTCGAGCACATCGGCATCGATCGCTTCGATCTTGGCGAGGATGTTGTTCAGGTAGTTGAGGCTCTTGATCGCGGGATCAAGACACGTGATCGGAATGCGCGGCCGATTGGCGACAATCACGCGCATACCGTTTTCATACAACGCTTCGGGATAGAGCTGAATCCGATCCGCGATGATGAACGTGCCCGGCGTCGGGCAGCGGAAAGGATGAAGGCCGAGCGTACCAACGCCGCGCGTGAAGACCAATCGAATGTAGCCATCGGTGATATTGTTGGCAGCGACGGTCTCACGAATCGCAGCCGCGATCTCCGCCTTGGAGTATGCAGGGTTGAGTCGAATCTTCTCGGCGGATTCCCACATGCGATCGATGTGCGACTCGAGCTTGAAGATGCGACCGTTGTATGCCCGGATTCCCTCGAAGCAGCCATCGCCGTAGAGCAGTCCGTGATCGAACACCGAGACCTTCGCGTCGGCCTGGTCGACCAATGCACCGTCGAGCCAGATCTTCAGGCTGGGCGCGTTGGCGGACGAATCGGGCATCGTGGTGGTCTCGGCAGAAGTCATCGTGGCATACTCTCCATTCGGTCGGCCGGGTTCAGGACAAATCGCTGGATGGCGCGAGCGACGCCGCCTTCATCATTGGCGGGCACCACGGCATCGGCGAGTGCACGCACCGGCGAGGCGGCGTTGGCCACCGCGACCCCGAATCCGGCCCACTCGATCATACCCATATCGTTGGATGCGTCGCCGATTGCCATCACCTGATCCTGCGGAATCCCGTGCTGACGGGCGATTCGCTGCACCGCGATGCCCTTGTCCACCATGGGGCTCATGATCTGCACGAAGCGCGGATCGGACACGAACATCGAAACGCGCCGTGTCTTCCAGTAGCGATCACCGATCAGCGATTGCACCTCAGCGATCATGTCTGCGGGACCAACGATGTTGAGCTTGGTAATGGGTTGTTCCAGCAACTCATACAGCGGTTGCACGCCGTCCGGTTCCGTCAGCCAGAGTCCATTGCCATCTGACGGTTGTGCGGCACGGTCGGTAAACCATCGGTCCTCGATCTCCACGGCAATGAAGATGCTTGGGTACGCTTCGCGCACATCCGACACGATCGAGCGTGCTGCGTCGGCATCAATGGTCTCGTGATGCAGGACCGCGCGCTCGGCTGGATCCCAGATGATCGCACCGTTGTACGCCACGACTGGCCCGGGGACGTCAAGCATTTGCATGATCGATGCCACAGCGCGCGGCGGCCGGGACGTGGCCGGCACGACCAGGCAACCGGCCCGGTGTGCCGCGCGGCACGCATTGATCACGCCGCGCCCGATGGTGCCATCGGACGTCAGCAGTGTGCCATCAATGTCGACCGCAACCATTCGGATGTGATCCGGCGCCATCACGTCGGGCTGACCGTCCGGCGATTCCGGTCGCGGTTCATCGACCACCGGCGGTCCATCATCGTTATGGCTCGAACCAAGCAGCGATTCAAGCGCCACGTCAAGATCTGAGAATTGAAACGTGTAGCCAGTCTCAATGGCGCGAGCAGGTGCGACACGTAAACTCGTAGTCAGAAACTTCGCGAACTCACCGAGGCCGATACGCAGTGCGATCTTCGGCACGAAGAAGAACGCCGGCCGACGCAACACTCGCGCGAGCGATTTCGTGAATGACTTGTTCATCACGGCGTTCGGCGCGACCGCGTTCAGCGGACCTTGCACCGCGTCATGGTCCAGCGCGTGATCGATGAGTCCGATGATGTCACGCCAATGCACCCACGACATGTACTGTCGGCCGTTGCCGAGTCTTCCGCCGATTCCCTTGCGGAAGAGCGGCAGCATCTGCCCGAGTGCGCCGCCCCGCTCATCGAGCACGATCCCGATGCGCAGGTTGACGATGCGCGTGCGCGGAGACTGCATGCGATTCGCCTGCGACTCCCAATCGACGGCGAGCTGGGCGAGAAAATCGTCGGCGGGCGGCGTCGATTCGTCAGCCGCGACGTCGCCTCTGTCACCGTAGATACCGACTGCGGATGCACTGATGACGACGCGCGGCGGCGATGCCGCATGCAGCACCGCGTCGGCGACCTGATACGTCCCGTCGACTCGGCTGCGCCGAATCGTCTCCTTGTATGCCTTGTTCCACCGCTTGTCGGCAATGCCCGCGCCCGCGAGGTGAATGACGGCATCCATCCCGTCGACGGCCTTCTGCCACGGACCGGGCACGCCGGGATCGCCCTCAACGACAACGACATTGGCATTGACGTCAGCGGCAAAGAGACCGCGCGCTTTCGCGCCATGGCGTGAAAGCACAGTGACATGGTCGCCGCGCTCGAGGCGATCGAGCACGAGGCGTCGGCCGAGTAATCCGGTCGCCCCGGTGACAAACAGTCGCATGGTTGCGCAGCCCTCCGTTGCGGTGAATCCACAGCATAGCACCGCGGACCAGCCGGAGCCTCAATCCCCCCGTTGTTCGCCGATGATGATGCGAATACGGGCAAGGACGTCGTCAATCATCGCTTCGGTAAGCCGACCGGTGAATGTGTTCTGCTGGCTGACGTGATAACACCCGAAAAGTGTGTGGGTGCCGATTCGGCATTCCGCGCCGTGCGCGAATTTCGGTCGAGGCTTCGGCACCTCCGCACCAACGCCGGCGAGCACGCGCAGCGCGCCCGTCCATGCGATGCCGCCAAGACACAACACCGCGAGCGGATTGATCAGGCGGAACTCTTCTTCAACATACGGGGCGCAGTTCGCAAGTTGCTGCGCGGTCGGTTTGTTCGCAGGTGGCGCGCATCGACACGGTGCAGTGATATAGCAGTTCGTCAGTTCGAGCCCGTCTTCGCGATGGGTCGCATCAGGCTGACTGGCAAAACCTGCGCGATGCAGCGCCGCAAAGAGAAAGTCGCCTGACCGATCTCCAGTGAACATGCGCCCGGTGCGATTCGCGCCATGCGCGGCGGGTGCCAGTCCGATGATCATAAATCGCGCACGCGCATCCCCGAACGCCGGCACCGGACGGCCCCAGTAATCATCGTTCGCATAGGATTTTCGTTTGGTCTCGGCGACGTCACTGCAATACGCGCGCAGCTCAGGGCAGCGCGTGCAGTTCGTCACGTCAGCGTTGATCTCAGCGAGGCGTCGGATGGATGTCTTCGTCGGCATCGTGCCGAGAGAGTACCGGCGAATCATCGCCGATGGGCGTCAGGTTCATCCCGCCCGTCGCATCGATGACCAATTCGTAGCGTTGTCCCGCACGGACCGGCTTGTACACCGCTTCGCCCTGGGCAACGCGCACGCCCATTGACTGTGCCGCACGCCAGTCCGTCGCCAGCGTCCAGAAGTGTTCCCACAATCGCTGCTCGAATCGGCTGACATCGCCGACGGCATAACCAGGCGGAACCGCGCCGGGCGTATCGATGGGAAAACCATCCTCGGCGGAGAGCGACTCGGAGTAGATTCGGCGAAGCAGGCAGAGCGATCGACCACGCAGCGGATGTCCATGTGCGACATCGGCCGGCTCGAACTTGACGGTCCAGGCATCCACAAAGAGGACCTCGCCGGGCACGATGAATGTCTGTCGGCCCAACTCGCCGCCATCATCGTCCAACTCGATGAATTCGACGGTCGTCGATTCGACGTCGCCCTCATCATCGGTGGCCTGATCGGTGATGCGGAGATGCGCGACTCGGCGCGACCGGCTGAGTCGCTCGATCATGGCCTGATGCTGGACAAGCCGCTCGGACATCTCAGCATTGAGCTGCCTGAGCTCATCGATGGTCTTCTGCTTCATGTCCCGAAGGACGAGTGCCACCGACAACAGGACGGCCGCGCTGAGCGCGACAGCGATGATGCCGGTGCGAATCCATGATGACATGCCCGAATACTCCATGGTGAACCGTGGCGGCGCAATCAGCGCGCACGGTCCCCCGGTAGGAAGGTCGGTCCGAAGCGCGGATCGTCCGCAAACATCGTGGAGCAACACCCGGAATCGACCGATAACCACTGCATATGCACCCTCGACGATCGCCACGACTGATCGGTCTCGGCGGTGTTCTCCCGCTGGGCGCGAGCCTGCTGCTCGCCAGCCCCGCTGCAGACGCCATGCCCTCGTCCCAGGATGAGGGAACGATGCGCATCGACCGAACGCAAATCAATGCCCTGAATAGAGTTGTGATGAAGTTCGACTTTGAGGAGTCGACCGAGTACCCGTATGACATGCCCCCGCGGTTCTACCGCATTCTGTCCGGCGCGCTGCCGGAGAACACGGAAGGCGAACCGAATCCGCCGGGCTTCCTGCCGTTCGGGGCCATGAATCCCGCGAACGATCACGCGGCCTCCGGCCAATGGTCATTCCGGTTCTCGCTCGACAGCACCTCGCTGGCGGCACGCATATCCACCGGCGTCTGCCCGATTCTCCCCCTGTCGGACTACATCGTGAGTGCTCGCGTCCGCACCGAAGGCCTTACCCATGCCCGGGCGGGCATTCGGGCGTGGCTGCATGATGATGAAGGCATGCCGATCGCGTCGAGCCGAGGCACCAGCGAACTCGTTCAATCCGATGGTACATGGACCGACCTGTCGGTCGTCGTCCAGGGCATTGATGCCCGCGCAGTTGACCTCGTCGTCGAACTTCACCTCTCGCAGCCTGAACAATTCGACGTCGCATCGCGTGAAGCAGGCGTCCCGATGTTCAATGATGTGACCGGTACCGCGTGGTTCGATGATGTGGTCATTCGCAATCGTCCGCGCATCACCCTGACGTCGGATGAACCGGGCAACGTCCATGTTGCAGAGAATCCGCCTTCGATGGTCGTCAACGTGCACGACGTCACGCGCGAGCATGTCGAAGCGCATCTGACCATCTCGGACTTCAATGAGAATGTCATCTGGTCGCAGCCGATTGCGTCACTGCCGAATTCGACCATGCAGGACGTGACGTTACCGCTGGAGAACTTTGGTTCGTATCACGCACATCTGCAGGTGTTCGACGATGGCGACGCCATCGCCGAGCGCGACATCCCGTTCGTCTGGATTGATGCGCCATCGGGTCCATCCATTCGCGCAGCGCAATTCGGCGTGACGCTGCCGGACTGGGCGCATCACCAGCCGGCGACGCTTGAACTCCTCGATCAGCTCGGCGTCGGCGACGTGTTGCTGCCGCTCGCTGCCGACGGTTCCGTCGATGGCCCATCAGGCCTCGGCGAACGCATTCTTCGCGCCGGTCACGACCTGAACTTCATGTTTCCCTCCGTGCCAGTCGACCTTGCTCGAACGCACGGGATCGACCCTGTCGATGTGATCGGCTTTTTCGCTCATCACGATGCGAGCTGGAAGCGTGCATGGGCGAACGATGTCGTCGACCTTGGTCTCGACGTTCGACGCTGGCAATTCGGCGCTGCGGAGACGCCACTCGATCAGTACGTCGCCGATGAGGATTTCATCGCGGTGGATGATCGGCTGTCGGAATCGGTTCCGGATCTCATCATGATGCTCCCGCGCGAGATCGACAGCGATCTCGATACGACTGCGAGCATGATCGAGCCGCATCTGACGATTCCGTACACGTTGCGTCCGCGCTCGATCGACGCTGCACTGGCCGATTGGCCGCCCTCATCTCAACGCCGGACCGTGACGCTCGAGACGCTGCCGGCGGACCGATTCGCGCCCCGAGCGCGCGTGGGCGATCTGGCGCGTCGCGCGCTGCACACCTGGCGAGCGGGCGTGGATGTCATCCGCATCGACGCGCCGTGGACTCGCGACCGTGCGGGCGATGCGATCTCAACCTCACTGTTTCCCGTCTGGCGCACGATAGCACACAAGCTTGATGGACGAACGGTCATGGGTGAGCATAAGATGCCGGTTGGGGCGCACGAGTGGGTGTTGTCTCCTGATCGACAGGTCACTTCGGCCATTGTGATCTGGGACAATCTACTTAATCGTTCGGCGCCGCTCGTTTTGTCTGCATCCGT
>JBCCFX010000156.1:0-9682 GCA_039029515.1 Planctomycetota bacterium | reverse complement strand
CGCCGGGGTTCCAAGGGGTGCACCCCCTTCGGCGGGGGCGCGGCGGCGCCCCGGCACTCTGTGCTCTCATGAATCGCACGTATGTGCGCATCCCTGTCGGGTCGCTGCGGCGACCCGGCCTACGAAGAACTGTGTCGTCGGACCCGAATTTTATGGCATTCCCGTCGCAGGCTTCGGTACGCTGAGGCATAGAGATTCGTGAGAAGAGAGCCATGCCCAGACCAACCCACATTCTGGCCACGTGCGCGACCGCGCTGCTTGCGAAAGGTGCGCTCGCGGGGATGACGCTCGAAGTTTCCGCGATCGATCGCGGTGTGTATCTCAACGATGGGTTTCAGGACACGTCAAACAATGCGTTCGCTACGGGAAATCTCTCAGCCCCGCCAAGAGAAGCGCGTAGCTGGATGGCGTTTGATCTGAGTGAGGTTGATGCAGAGGTCATATCAGTGGAATTGGTCGTCTTCCATCGATTTCTTGGCTCAGTCGACGATTCAGAGACCGTTGAATTCCGCGAGGTCACAACTGCGTTCGATGTGCTCTCGACGAGTGGCGTGAGCATCTCAGCATTTGACGACTTGGCAGACGGACCGCTGTTCGCATCTCTGGAGATCAATCAACGTACACCCGAGTTCGACTTTATCTCTATACCACTCAACAGTAACTCAATCGATGCAATCAACGATACGCGACTGTTTGCTGGTCCGTGGGCCGTTGGGCTATCTGTATCAACACTCGACGACGATCCACTGACCGATGAACTTGTGTTTCCAATTGGCAAACACTCGCGATGATCGGCGCAGCGGTTGTGATGCAACGCCGGCGGCGACGAGTCTTGTAGGCCGCGGCGACCGTCCTACGGATGCCGGGTTCAGCAGAACCCGGCCTACGAAGAACCGACGAGGAGGCGAGGATACTCGCCGCACTCACCGCATCTGCTGCGGGTCGTCCGTGTGCGTGACCTCGCGGATCACCATCGTCGCGTAGCCGCCACGCGTCAGATCAAACGCCAGGCGAATGTACGAACCATGCTCATCCACACCGCTGTCGAGGTTCCAGTCGGACACACGAATGCGGAACGAACGTCGGCTACCCGTCGGTGCATTGCGAATCCGCCGGTATGACTCGACATCAAAGCCCGTCTCCGCGAGCGCACGTGCTTCGTGCTCGCCGACCACGCCATCGGTCAGCGTCATACCGCTGCCCCACAACGGACCTGACGGCGAAATCTCGATGCGCTGCAGACGTTCGTCGAGTTCGCCAGTCGCGAGTTCTTCGGCCGTCACCGGGAACACCGCCCGGCTGTCATGTTTCCACGCGAGATCGCCTTCGAGCAGTTGGTCAAACGTCCCATCGGCAATGCGGTCATCGAGCACGCGGTTGAAGATCGCGGACTGAAACGCGTTCGTCCAGAAACTCAACGCGGGCTTGCCCACCGAGGTGACGGCGTACTTCGCATTGCCTCCTGCGGCGAGGCGACGAATCATCATCATCTCGTTGCGGTCGGCGGTCGGCCAATGTCGTGCGGCTTCCTCGTATTGTCCCGCTTCGAACAGATCGCGCCGCTCGTTCTGATGTTCAGGCCATGACGTCTGACCATGGCCGAGCACTTCGCGGATCACGCTGTCCCAGTCTTCGCGAAGAATCGCCGCGCCGACGAGATGATTGTTCTGCCGATAGCCAAACCGCTGGCCGCCGAAGAAATTTGGCACGCCGCACGCTTCGAGTCGCTGCATCGTGCGTTTCACGCGAATCACATGTGTCGGTTCGACGCCGCGCAGGCGAATGAGGAATCGATTGCCCTTCAGATGCCCGCGCTGAATCTTGTTCGTGTGCCGGGCTGACCACAGCACGATGATGCGATCGTGCCCGAGTTCGATCGGTTCGGGAATGTCGTGCTTGCCCGGCAGATGGATCGAGACCGTCTGCTGCGTGATGCCGCGCTTGTCCTTCATCCCCGCGTAGCCGATCGCGACGTTGCGGACATTGAAAGCTCGTCGCAGGGTCGACATCAGTTCGCCGTGCGACACGCCATCCTTCTGCACGCGCAGATACAGGTGCTCGCCTTCGCCGCACGGTTCATACGCAGGAATCTCATCGACGAGGAAGTCTTCGGTGCGCTGTTTGATCGTGCCCGGCACGGCCCAGTCAGGGTCCGTGACGAAATGCCGGGGCAGCGGATCAGGAAGCGAGGTCGTCTTCGCAGGCTGCGACTCGCTCACTCGTCATCATCCCACGCGCTGCCGCCAAGGAATGATGTGTCGTCATCATCATCCGGGTAGCCGATGTCCGGCTCACTCAGATTCGACTGATCGTTCTCCATGATCTCGAGCACATGATCCGCAACAAAGATCGGGACGTCGTTGGCGACGCCGAGCGCGATGGCATCGGATGGACGCGAATCGATCTCGACGAGATCGCCATCCTGTTCGACGAGCAGTTTCGCGAAGAACGTCTGGTTGGCGAGATCATTGATGATGATGGAACGCAGTTCGCCGCGCAACGCGGTGATGACCGATGCGAGCAGATCGTGCGTCTGCGGGCGCACGATCTCGATGTTCTTCAGCCGGCGATCAATCGCAAACGCTTCCGGCAGACCGATCACGATCGGGAACTTGCGTTCGCCGTCGACTTCCGACAGCTCAATGATCTGCATGTCCGTCATCTCACGAATGAAGATTCGGGACAGCTCCATCCGGACCGGCATGGGCGATACTCCAAGGCGTTCGAGTGCTGTATCGTCACGCGCTCAGGCAGGCCGGGCAAGTCCGGATGCCGATTTCCTTACGCATCGATGCCGTTGAGGTGCTCCAGCACGCACAACAGCGCCTGCGTGCCCTTGCGGTCGTAGCCCTGCCCCGACGCCGCCCGGTACAGCTGACGGGCCAGCGCAAGGCCCGGCAATGCGAGGCCGAGCCGGTCGGCTTCATCGAGGGCGATGCCGAGATCCTTCAGGAAGTGCTCGATGTAGAAGCCCGGTTCGAAGTCCCGCTTGATCATGCGCGGGCCGAGATTGCTGATCGACCATGAGCCAGCTGCGCCCGATGCGACGCTTTCGATGACCTGATCCGGATCGAGTCCCGCCGATCTGGCGTAGAGCAATCCTTCCGCGACGCCCATCATGCCGGACGCGATGAGAATCTGATTCACCATCTTCGTGTGCTGCCCGCTGCCGGCATCACCCTGATGCACGATGCGTGAACCGAAGCACTCGAAGAGCGGTCGAACCTGATCGACCGCATTCTCATCGCCACCGATCATGATCGACAACGTGCCGTTGCGGGCACCGATGTCGCCACCGCTGACCGGCGCATCGATGGCGGTCACACCGCGTTGCGTTGCGGCTCGCGCGATGTCCACCGCGAGCGACGGTCGACTCGTGGTCATATCCACGAGGATCGAGGCCGGCGTTGCGGCGGCGAGCGTGCCATCATCGCCGAGGTGCACCGCTTCGACATCGGCGGGATAGCCGACGATCGAGAACACGACGTCCGCACCATCCGCAGCATCACGAGGCGTTGCCGCCCAGGTCGCGCCGCGTCCGAGCAAGCTCGACGCCCGTTCCGGCGTTCTCGTATGGACGGTCAGCGAATGACCGGCGTCGATGAGGTGACCCGCCATCGGCTCGCCCATCACGCCCGTGCCGATCCAGCCGATGTGCCACGATTTCTCGTCGTTCTGTCCCATTCGAGCGGTGTACCAGAAACCGCGTGGAGTGTCGAAATAGAATGGTCTGCGAGATGTTCAGTTCAGGCCGACGAATGGAGCCCCGAATCGCCATGCCGCGATCGATCAACCACTGGCGAAAAACACGCTGGTTCGTCCTCGTGGCGATCGTGTGCACGGCGGTGTGCTCGCGATCATCAATGGCCCAGCACGATGTGCACGCCGTGGCGCGACCACTTGAACGCACGTTGATGATCGTCCACGGATCAGCGCTCTCCGATGCCGCGGATGCCTGGGCTGCGTACCGACTGTCGACCGGCTGGAACGTCGTGGTCGCGGCCGTGCCGGCCATTGACGATGAGAACGCGCGACGCCATGCGACGCAACGGATGATTCGTGACACCGCGCAGCGACACGCCAACGAACTGTTCGCGGTTCTTCTGCTCGGCAGCACATCCGAGAACGGCATTCCGACGTTCATGCATGACATCCGCGATGTCACGTTGCGCGAGCATCGCGTGCGCACATTCGCATCGGATGAGAACTACCAGTACATCAATGACCGCGACACGCGACCGGACTTCCCGCTTGGCCGCATTCCGGCGCGAACGTTCGATGAAGCAATGATCGTGCTGGAGAAAACGCGGCGTTACGAGCAACAGCAAAACTTTGGCACATGGCGACGACGCGTGACATTCGTTGCCGGCGAAGGTCATTTCGGCCCCGCCGATGCGCTGCTTGAACACCTGTTTCGCCAACTCGTCGCGTGGTATGTGCCGGAGACGTTTGATATCTCGATGACGTACGGGAAGACGTCGAGCGTCTATTGCCCGGTGCCCGGCGAAGCGTCCGACACCGTGATTGACCGCCTCGAAGAAGGCGCGTTTCTGTTCGCCTATGTCGGCCACGGCTCGACGTACGCATTCGATCGCATTCACTGTCCGAGTGGTTCGCGGTACGACATGCTGCACAACAACGATCTTGCCAGCCTCAACGAGCAACCGCCGCTCGCACCCATCGCGCTCTTGTCGTGTTGCAATACGGGCTGGTTCGATACCGGCGACAAGAAGCCGTCGCTCGGGACCGCGCTGCTGCTGCATCCCAACGGCCCGATCGCTGTCATGGCGGGCAGCCGACCGACGCATCCATATGCCAACGCATTGCGCGTGAAGGAAACGTGCACAATTGCGTTCCAGAGGCAAACGTCCACTGTCGGTGAGCTTGATCTGCAGATCGACCGTGCCGTCGTGCAACCTGATGCCGCCGATGCCCAACTCGATCGCATCGCGGGCTTGATCGCGCGGTTCGACAACTGGCCGTCCTCACTCGAACAGCTTCGCGTCAGGAATCCGATGCGGTACAACCTGTTCGGCGACCCCGCGACGGCGATCGCCATGGCCGACAGTGCATGGAACGATGTGACATTCGACGGCGCCACGCTGCGCGCGACGATGAACGACGTCGAGGCGGGCGATGCGATCATCACGGTGGAACGGGATCGGCTGACCGTCGATCAACGGAATCTGACGCCGGGCGATCCCTGCGATGACCCCGCGACGCACGATGATCGCATGCGGCGATATCAGGCGGCGAACGATCCGGTGGTCCTGCGTCAGGCAGTGCCGTGGGCTGATGGCCGGCTTGAATGCACGATCGACCTTGCGGATCTCCCGGAAGCGGCGATCATCAAGATCTACGGCCAGGGACTCGATTCGTCCGGACAAGTGGTAGACGCATGGACGGCAGTCAAAATCCGGCCCGGGACATCACGCCGGATCGTTGAAGATCGCATCGATTGACCGTAGACTACGGAATTACCATCCGTTCATCCGGATGAACGAATAAAGAACTCACGCAAGGACTGACACGACATGTCACGACCCTACCTCTTCACGTCAGAGTCCGTGTCCATGGGGCACCCGGACAAGATCTCCGATCAGATCTCCGACGCGATCCTCGATGCGATGCTGACCGCGGATCCCAACTCGCGCGTCGCGTGCGAGACGATGGTCACCACGGGCATGGCGGTCGTCGCAGGTGAAGTGACATGCGATGGCTACGTCGACATTCCGCAGATCGTCCGTCAGACCATCAAGCGCATCGGCTACGACGATGGCGCGAAGGGATTTGACTACAACAGTTGCGCCGTGCTCGTGTCGCTCGACCAGCAGTCGCCGGACATCGCGCAGGGTGTTGATCAGGGCGCCGGCCTGCACAAGGAACAGGGCGCGGGTGACCAGGGTTTGATGTTCGGCTTCGCCTGCCGCGAAACGAAGAACCTCATGCCGCTCGCGATCGATCTCTCGCATCGTCTCGTGGCCCGACACGCGGAAGTGCGCGAGAGCGGCAAGATCCCCCACCTTCGTCCCGACGCGAAGAGCCAGGTCACGGTCGAGTACCTCGGTCACGAACCGCAGCGCATCGACACCGTGGTCATCTCCACGCAGCATGGTCCGGAGTGGAACGACAATCAGACCGCGCTTCGCGACGCGGTTACCGAACACATCATCGCGCCGGTGCTCGGCGACTGGTGGAACAAGGACATCACGATCCACGTCAATCCGACAGGCAAGTTCGAACTCGGCGGGCCTCACGGCGACTGTGGCCTGACCGGCCGGAAAATCATCGTCGACACCTATGGCGGCCGCGGCCGTCACGGCGGTGGCGCCTTCTCCGGCAAGGATCCGTCCAAGGTCGACCGTTCCGCGGCATACATGGCGCGATACATCGCGAAGAACATCGTCGCTGCAGATCTCGCGGACACCTGCGAGGTGCAGCTGAGCTACGCGATCGGCGTGCCGGAACCGACGAGCATCCACCTCGATTGCGAAGGCACGGCGAAGATCGACGAGGACAAGCTCGCGGCGATCATTGCCCAGGTGTTCGACCTTTCTCCGCGCGGCATCATCGACACGCTCGATCTGCTTCGTCCCATCTACGCACACACGGCGTACCACGGTCACTTTGGTCGCGAGCCGGGCGAATGCGGCGACGGTACGTTCTCGTGGGAGAAGATCGACAAGGTCGACGCCCTTCGTGCAGCGGCGAATCAGTTTGCCGGCGCCACGGCGTAAGTGAGCGAGATCATGACGGCAATAGAAACGGCGCTGCCCGCCACGAATGCGACGCTGATTGCGATCATCGAGAATCAGGTCGCGCGCACGGAAGCGGCCTTCGAAGGAATGGATGCATCCATCCTGACGGCGGAACCTGGTCACGATTGCAATTCGGTTCTACGCATCGGACATCATCTCGTCGGCCTTCGCCAGTTCATGCTCAAGCTGCTGGAATCGCCGCGCGCTACGAACATCGCATCGCCGGATGACATCGCGACGATCGACCAGTTGCTGTCCGCGATTCACAGCGCCACCAAAGAGGTGATCGCCGGCGTGCGTGAGCACGATGCCGAAGACTGGATGCGCACGCCCGAAGCGACGCGCGAAGGTCCGTGGGGCGATGAACCGACGTTGGCGCGCTTTGTTCGTCCGCTGAACGACTTCGCGAACCATCTCGGCAGCATCCGCGCGATTCGTCGTCTGATGGGAAATCCCAACGATCGCACGCAATGACAATCAACCCCGGTAGGATCACACCATGCCTGAGGTGACCGAGTCGGCTCGAAGCCTGGTCGCGCAACGTCTTGTGCGTCGAGTCAAATGGTTTCCTGATCTGCCACTCGATGCTTTTGACACATCTTCGCTGTCTCCGCGCGATGCCGGTCTTGCCAACGCAATCGATCATGCGGTCGCGCGGCGCTGGTTGACGATGCGCGCTGTCGTCGAGCATTTTCTCTCGCGACCATGGGACAACACCGAGCCGCACATGCAGGCGATCCTGCTCTCCGGCGCGGCGCAATTGCTCCTGCTCGATCGCCTGCCAGACCATGCGGTCATCAACGAGTCGGTGGAGTGGGCGAAGCGCGCGGTTCGACCCAAAGCGGGCGGGATGGTCAACGCCATTCTCCGCAAGGTCGCGGGCGTGCGCGATGAGCTCGTCGACACGCACGATCCCGCGCGTCGCGATGAACTCCCTCGGTCCGACGGCGGCGCATGGCGATTGCGCGAGAACGTCTTCTCAGACGACGAACTCACCCGCCACGCGGCTCAGCTTTCGATTCCGCGACCGCTGCTCGCGCACTGGATCTCCGCGTTGGGGCGTGATGCTGCGCTGCAACTCGGTCGCCATGGACTTATCGTCCCGCCGATCATCGTGTCAGGCATCGACGATGATTCGATCGGGCCGGCGCACATGCAACCGGGATTTCGCGTGTACGACGGTGTGATCGAGGATCTCGGTCGCGTGCTGGCGGCGCAACCCGGCGCGCGCGTGCAGGATCCTTCTTCGGCGCAGCCGGTCGAATTGACGCGCACGATCTTGCCCAAGTGCATCATGGATGTGTGTGCCGGCCAAGGCACGAAGACATCGCAGCTCGCGCGCATGCATCCCAATGCCCGAATCATCGCGACGGACATTGATGACGCCCGCCGCAAGGTACTCCGCACGACGTTCGCCAACAATGATCGCATCACGATCGTTGAGCCGGGCGATCTGCACAATCACAACGGGCAAGCTGACCTGCTCCTGCTCGATGTCCCGTGCTCGAACACCGGCGTTCTTGCTCGTCGCGTCGAAGCTCGGTATCGCTGGCGTGAGGAAACGATCGACCAGCTCGTCGGCGTTCAGCGTCAGATCATCGCGGACACGATTCCACTGCTCGCGCCGAACGGACATCTGCTCTACGCGACTTGCAGCATCGAGCCGGCTGAGAACGCGAAGCAGACGGCGTGGATTCGCGAGTGGCATCCCTTCACGGAAGTGGCCGTGGCCTCGCGCTGGCCATCTGGCCAGCCGGGCGATGCGCCGACGACGTACTCCGATGGCAGCTACGCGGCACTGCTCGTCCGGTGATGATCTTGATCGACCGTGGTACACTCCGCTACCGAGTCCGAGCACGTGGCACGCGCGGACCGATGGACTGACGACCATGAACATACTCGACGTTCTTCGCACCGAAACCATTAAGGTCCCGCTGATCTCGAGCGATAAGCGCGGCGCGATCGATGAGCTCGTCGACGTGCTCGATCAGGCCGGCATGATCACGGATGCGGATACGCTCCGCGACGTCGTCTGGGAACGCGAACAACAGCGGACCACCGGCATCGGCGAAGGACTGGCAATCCCGCACGGGAAGTGCAACGTCTCAAGCCAACTCGTCATGGCGATTGGCGTGCCATCCCAGCCCATCGAGTTCAACTCGGTCGACAAGAAGCCGGTTCGATTCATCGTGTTGCTGTCATCGCCGCCGGACAAGACGTCGGATCACATTCAGGCGCTGGGACGAATCAGCCGGCTGATGTCAGACACGGCGTTCCGCGATCAGGCGTACGCAGCTGATTCCGCCGAATCGCTCTTCAAGCTGTTTGCAGAAGCCGAAGATTGAATCACTCGGTCGCCGGCGGCTGAAGCGTATTCACGATGTCCTGCGCACGCTGCTGCCACTGATCGCCGCGCTGATTGTGCCCGAAGGAATACAGCGCACGACAGTAATCCATGATCACCGCAGGCTTCGCGTCGTCCGGCACGAGTTCCATCGCCGCGCTGATCTGCACTTCCGATGCATCAAGATCGCCGAAGCGCACCAACGCCTGCGACAACAGGACGCGAGCGGTGACGTTGTCCGGTTCGAGCTCAACGCCGCGGCGTAACAGTTCGACGGCTCGATTGATGTCTCGGAAGTTGGCTTCAAGTTGCCCGAGTCGTGCGATGTTAGAGACGTTGTCCGCATCATGCCGCAGGCCATCTTCGGCGACGGCAAACGCTTCATCGATGCGCTGCTGATTCACGAGTTGGCTGATGTACTGCTCGCGAATGACGTGCAGATCCGGATGCTCGGCGAGCATGCGCGCGGTGTAGCCCATGGCCTGATCGTACTTCTGCTGCAGTGTCATCAACGTGATGACGTTGCCGACGAGGCTATCCGTCGGTCCGACGATCTCGATAGCGCGCCGAACATGATCCT
>JBCCFX010000155.1:0-9719 GCA_039029515.1 Planctomycetota bacterium | reverse complement strand
GTGCATTGTGAAGCGGCCCGAGCGCCGTGATGGCGTGGGACAGTGTGTGACGGAGCGTTTTCGCGGAGGTGCTGAGCGTGGTGTCATCGAGAAGAAAGCGGCACGCATCTTCCAGCACACGAAGCGCTTCGCGGGCGCGATTGGAATTGGCATCAAGAATGCGACGGATGTCCGGCATGCCGGTAGAACTCCTGCTCGTGTGTCAGTGTAGTCCGCCGATCGGGGGGTCGGCTGATCGTGTAGACTTCGGAGATTCGAGGAGGTCACCGTGTTCACATCGATTCGATTGTCCGCCGCGCGCGGCGCCACACGCATTGTCGGCGTCTTTTCAGAAACGAAGCGACTGCCGAAGGGCTTGTCCGCGATTAACAGCGATCTGGACGGCGCGCTCTCCGATGCGCTGAAAACGCCCGGATTCAAGGGTGATGCGGGCGAATGCCTGCCGGTCGACGATGTGATTCTCGTCGGCCTTGGCAAGGCGGATGCCTTCACCGCAGACACCGCGCGGTCGATCGGCGGTCGGCTGGTTCGCAAGCTGCATCGGATGGACGTGACCAAGGTCTCGGTGGAGCTCGATGCCACGGTGCCTGCGAAGACGCTGGACGGCGATGCGTTGTCTGGCGCGGTCGTCGAAGGCATGGTGCTCGGCAACTGGCGTGTGGATATGTTCGATGGTTCGGCGTCCAACCGTTCCAAGAAATCGAACACGCTGACGATCGCCTCGGGCACCGGCACGCGGAAGGCCGCGATGGATCGGGCGCGCATCATCGCCGAGAGTGCGAACGAAGCGCGACGACTCGGCGCGACGCCGCCGAACATCTGCGAGCCAGCATGGTTTGCGTCTGAAGCGCGCAAGATCGGGCGCCAGTGCAATCTCAAGGTCTCGGTCATCACCGCGGCGAAAGCGGCGGAGATGGGTATGGGCGGGCTGACGAACGTCGGCAAGGGCTCGAAGGTTCCGCCGCGACTGGTCGTGCTGGAGCACAAGCCTGCGAAGGCGAAGAAGGGCGTGAAGCTCGCGCTGGTCGGGAAGACGATCACCTACGACACCGGCGGCTATTCGCTGAAGATCAGCAACAGCATGAAGGGCATGAAGTACGACAAGTGCGGCGGTACCGCGGTGCTCGGCGCGATTCGTGCGGTTGCCTCGCTAAACCTGCCGATTCATGCCGTCGCGTTGCTGCCGGCGGCAGAGAACATGGTGAACGGTGAAGCGTATCGACCCGACGACATCATCCGGATGTACAACGACGTTGCAGTGGAAGTCACGAACACCGATGCGGAAGGTCGACTCGTGCTGGCCGATGCGCTCGCGTACGCGTGCAAGACAATCAAGCCCACGGCCATCATCGATGCCGCAACGTTGACTGGCGGCGTTGTGGTCGGTCTCGGACACTTCTGTGCCGGCTTCTGGTGCGAAGACGATGGACTGCGCACGCATGTCGAGCGCGGGTCCGAGCGTTCCGGCGAGCGCGTCTGGCGCCTGCCGTTGTGGAAGGAACACAAGGACTTCATGCGAGCGCGTCACGCGGATATCTGGAACTCCGCGCCATCGCGCAATGCGCACCCGATTCAGGGCGCAGCGTTCCTGAGCTACTTTGTGGATGACGATGTGCCGTGGTGTCACCTCGACATCGCGGGTGTCGCGGATGTCGAATCTGACAAGGATCTCTACGTCGCGGGTCCGACCGGGTACGGCGTGCGCCTGATGACGGAGATTGCGGCGTCGATGGTCGAGTGATCGAGGCGGAGATCAGCCACTGACCGCCGCGTCGACGACGGTTGAAGGATCCTTGCCTTCTTCGATCGCAGTGATCTTGCGCACACGCCGTTCATGTCGGCCGGCTTCGAATTCCGCGCTGAGCCAGGCATTGACCATGCCGAAGATCTCGATGCTGGAATTGAGGTCGCCGCTCAGACAGAGCACGTTGGCGTTGTTGTGGCGTCGGCTGAGTTCGGCGGTGACGCCATCCCAGGCGAGGGCTGCGCGCACGCCGGGCACTTTGTTGGCGGCGATACACATGCCAATGCCGGACCCGCAGATGAGGACGCCGAGGTCAGCATCGCCGTTGGCCACGAGGCTGGCGACGACGAATGCCTTGTCGGGGTAGTCGCAGCTGTCGATATCGCAGACCGCGTTGACATCAACGTCATGTCCCTGCGCGAGCAAATGCTCCATGACTTCGCGAGCGGCGTCGTTGCCGCGATGGTCGGCACCAATGGCGATCTTCATGACGGATCTCCGTATGCAGGGAGGCTGAGCAATTCGCGGAGGCGTGCGGGCAGGGCGGCGAGAAAGTACTCGGCGACCGCGTCGTAGACGGCTTCGCTGCCGCCGAACGGATCGTCGATGTCTCGTCCGGGATCAAGGCGCTGAATCTTGGCGATCTGATCGGGTTCGCCAGCCACGAGTCGACGGGCGGCATCGACGTGTCGATCGGTCATGCCGAGGACGTGGGTGGCGTTGCGTATCATCTCCGGCGTGAGGGGCTTAGACGATCCCTCGTGCGTGATGGACCGTCGTTCGAGGACGGTCAATGCATGGTCGGTGTACGGAGCACCGTCCATGGCGGCGACGCCGGCGGACGCGAGAAAGAGATCCGCATCGAGGCCCTCAATGGCATTGGCGGCCACGAGATGACGGGCAATGGACTCCGCCATCGGACTTCGACAGGTATTTCCGGTGCACACAAAGAGCACGGTCTGCATGGGCTCGGTCCTTCCGCTACTTGACGACCGTGAGATCATGGTATCTTAGGGCACTGGGAACGGTTGCGCCGACACACACCTCGGCGTCGTTTCGTCGAACGCATTGCATGTGTGTAACCCGCGGAGGATCACGTTGGAGTTCGTGGAACCAGTCGAGCTCGTGGAGCTGCTCAAGCAGTTTGGTATTTCTGAAACCGTTGAGGGTGAGGAATGCCTGTTCCTGAGCATGGATGCCGACCAACCGCCGGTCGAATTTCACCTGCGATGTGACGACAGCACCAGCGAGGCTCGCGATGGCGCGACGTTGGTCGCGACCGCCCGCGAGCAGTTGGCGGGCACGGTCGAGCACGTTATTCATCGCCTGCATCTGGCCGAGGTCGTCCTGGTCCCGGTCAAGAAGTGGCGAAACGTCTTCGACGCCGTCGCCTTCAGCCTTGCGGCAAACGAGGACTGGCAGGAAGTCGATGCTGCGGCCACGGTCGAACTGAATACGCGTGATCCGCTGTTGTGTGAAGCGGCGGACTACCCGCTGCTGGTGGAACTGGTGAACGCGTTGCTTCAGGATGCCGAATCGCCGGAACAGGGCCTGTTCATGGTGACCACGAGCATGCCGCTGCTGATCGAGGTGATTCCGGATGGGGCGATTCGCGTCACGATCGGTTCGCCGCAGATCGCCGATGAGCTCGTGGACATCCTCAGCCCCGCCTGATCGACGGTGTCGCGGGATGGCCTTCTGGTCGGATGCCCACTCATGCCGGATGAATCCTGATTCCCGCCCGAAGTTCGCCTCGCGAACGACCGATATCCTTCCGTGACGGCAGCGCGGCATATTGCCGGCCGCTGACCGTTGCAGGACACTACCCATGATGAAACTCCTTCTTGACGATCAACCGTGCCCGTGCGAACCCGCCACCGTGGGTGAAGCCATCGTGGAGGGCGCAGCCTTTGCGCAGGATCAGGGTCGCCTCGTCATTGAGGTCGTCGTGGACGGCGTCATGTGGGACGACGAAGCGCTCAGCAGCGAGGCACAGGCGAATCAGACTGCCGATGAAGTCCGCCTGATCAGTGCGAACCGCGCGGAGATGGTGCTCGCGGTGCTGAATGATGCGATCGCATCGCTCGACCAGATCGATGAGCGCCAGACGCATGCAGCCGACCAGCTCGAAGGCGGCGATGAACGTGCATCGATGATCGCACTCGGCGAAGCGCTGGAGATGTGGTCGGCGATTCGTCAGGGCATTGATCTGTGCGGCGAAGTCGTTCCGCTTCGATTGGATGAACCACTCGAAGGTCTCGGCGCCATCGGCCCGATCCTGTCGGATCTCGCTGATCGACTGACCGCATTGCGTGATGCGATCGTTCGTCACGACGTCGTGTTCCTGGGTGATGTGCTTCGCTACGAACTTCCTGAAGTCGTTGAACGGTGGCGCGATCTTCTGCGCGGCCTTCGCGATCGTGTGCTGGAGGCGCCGTCGGCATCATGAGTACCGCAGCCACAAACAAGATCGATGATCTCATGGAGCGCGCCAGCCAGGCGCTTGCCTCCACGCAGTATTTCGAAACCGAGCGTCTCGCGCTCGCCGCACTGTCGATGGCGCACACCGCGCAGGACTATGAGCGCATGGCGCGCATCGTGCTGCCGTTGCTGGAATGCCGTCGACATCGGTATCAGCAGGCGTTCGACATCGGCACGCTCACCGTGCTGACCGACGAAGAACCGATCAACGAAGAGTACATCGCCGAACCGGGCTGCTTCGTCATCGTCCCGATGCTTGTCGGGGCCGATGGTCGTCGCCTGCGTGCCGCGGCGTTTGCGCAGGAGAAGCCGCTCGCGGTGATCTGTCGCGAACCGACGACGCGACTGGGATTGATCCCGGTGGTCGCGGTCGGCGGCGGGTTGAGCATTCGCAACCACGTCGAGCCGCCGGACGATGAAGATGCGCCGGATCTCGCGTGGCTTGCCGAGGCGATGCGAGCGGTGGGTGATGCGGCGATCGAATCGCTGGACCCGACGATGGATGCATCGCGTCGCGTGAACGGTTTGTTGGATCGCATTGATGCGTGTCCGGATCACGAGGACCTGCATCAGTTGCTCATGTCCACATGCAAGGAAGCGCACGAGGAACAGCAGGAGAAGCTTGAACGACGCCGAGCCCGCACCGAGGGTGCGAGCTCAGCATGATTCGTATGTGCAGTGCATCGGTCCCGTCGTCGACTCAGTAGTCGTAGTTGGGATTGCGATTCTGATACTGCTCTTGCTTCTTCTTGTCGGATTCGTTGCCGAAGACGTAGCCAAGACCAGCACCGGCACCAGCGCCGATGAGTGTCGCTTCGGTGTCGCCACCGATGGCCTGGCCGGCGAGTGCGCCAATGCCTGCGCCGAGCAGTGAGCCGGACTGCGCATCGTTTTCACAACCGGTACCGATCAGTGCGACGCTGACGAGCGCGCATGCGGCAAGGATCGATCGTCGACGAAATGTTGTGCGAAGGTTCATCGTGTTCCGTCCTTTCGGGCGCCGGTTGATTCGAGGCGTCTTGGAAACGACGCGTGGAAAACCGGAAATTCTCCGTGACCGCCGAAAAGCGGCCATGCTACAGTGTTCGCACGACCGGGCGGCATTTCTTGAGACACCGGAAGACATACGTGCGATTCCCGTCTTTTCGACCAATTTGCCTTGTTTCGTTGCGCCAGCGGATGATCCGTGATCACGGGGTCTGGCTGACCGATGCGCTGCGAACCCGCCCGGATGTCCCGCGAATTCCGGTCCGGAAGGTGGCTGAAGGCGGTTTCGCGCACCTCAGCACGTCGCCGGAAGGTCGTCGAATTGCCCAGCACTGGTGGGAATCAGCGCTTGATCAACTCGACTGATCTGCCGACATCAGTGAGAATCCAGCACGATCGAATTGTGAATCGGGTCGTTCCCCAGAATCACATGTCGGATCGCCTTCTGTACGGGAGTCTCGCGCCATGGCGGTGACCACACACCTCGCCAAGTCCTACACCATCCGCATGCTCGCGATTGCCATCCTCGGCGTCGTGTTCGGCTTCTGGGGGTTGTATGACGCCCTCGTTCGGATTCCTGAACAGACGCGCGTCGCCGAGACGTTCCTCGATGCGCGCGAAGACATCGAAGCATACGAAGCGGCGCAGCGCAGCGGTCGCGCGACGCCCGATCAGCGCGATGCCGCCCGCGCCGCCGAAGAGCGCATCAAGGAAGTCGCGCCGGACGGTGAGATCCCGGAACCGCCGGGCACGTTCGACAAGGTCACGCAGTGGGTGTTCGTGTCGTGTATTCCGTTCGGCATCTGGTACGGCATCGCCTGGATCCGGGCGCGGAAGAACGTCTGGACGCTGGACGATGACGGCGCATTGCACCTGCCGGGCGGCACGACATGGGCGAAAGATGAGATCAAGGACATCGACATGTCGAAGTGGATGTCGAAGTCAGTGGCGACGGTGATCAAGACGGACGGCCAGGAAGCGAAGCTCGACGACTACGTCTATAAGAACTCGCATCTGATCGTGGGTGCGCTGGCGCACGAGCGGTATCCGGAGCAGTGGCACGAGGACGCCCGCAAGGTGAAGCCGGAGGCCGAGTCCAAGGATGCGGATTCTGATGCATCAGAAGCGGATTCGGACGCGCCGACGGATGAGCCGTCGAAGGACGATGGGGCGTAAGAGCGACTGCTACTGCGTGCGGATGCGTTTGATGCCATCGGCGGTTCGAATGAGCCGAAGTTGACGGCGAGTATCTGCTGACATGGTGCGATTCGATTGCCGGGCCGCTCGCTCAGCCTGCTTCGCGATCACATCCTCCACGAAGTCACATACACGACGATCGTCCGGCGCCACGGTGTACAGTGCCCGCGCATGATGACCTTCATACACGCCGAGCCGTTGTTCCGTCATGAGCAGGAGTTCTTCGACGAAGACATGTCCATGCCAGCCGGTATTCTCGATAGCCAGATAGGCCGCTTGGCGCATGCCTGGTTCCTTCGATCGGAAGTACGCGCGAATGAGGTTGGCGGCATCGGCACTGAGTGGCCGTGTCCAGCCAATCGACTCCAGTGCGGCCTGTCGGATGCACATCGTTTGTCCGTGTTCAATGAAATGGCGCAGTCGGTCGATTCTCCGCGGGTCGGAAGTCGGGAGTTGACCGAGTGATCGAATAATCAGGTCGAATTCCTCGCGTCCATATCGGTCATCTGCGTACGTCGCGCTGATGAGCGCTTCAAGTGCGTACGCCATCGAATCGTCGGAGACGTTTGGCCGATCGACTTCCAGGTTCTCCCGCCATGTCGACCACGCCGAATCAGGCACCCGAATCAACGTCAGGACAAGCGCTGCAGGCGACGTTCGCTGATCGGCAATGACATAGTTCAGCAAGAGCGGTTCTGCTTCGAGCATCGTGCCAATGGCGAGTCCGATGTACCGCGCGATGGCCATTTCCTGACGCCACATGGAATCACGGTATCCCGCGCGAAGATCAACCGGTGCCGTCTGGTCATAACGGGGTGGTTTGGGTGATTCCAGAATGACATGCCGAAGGGTGGCGAGGAGTTGATCGAGCGTTTCGGCGGACCACCCCGGACTCGCCGCAAGTGTCTCGGCGGCGCGCGTCCGTTCGGTGACCAGCGCACCGTACCTGCCAAACGCCGCAGGCCGTTCTGCGCCATTGACAAAGGCCCACATCGCGTCGCGACCATTCGCGTCATGAAGCACACGAATCAGATCCTGACGGATCTCCTCCGCGTCGTCTTCATCGTGACGCACGCTGGTGCGTCTGACGTAATCGTGCGCAGGGTGCTCCGGCGATTCCATTGCCTGATCGACGAGGGCCTTGACCCACGCTTCCTCACCACGGTGTTCCATCATCCGACCAATGGCGAAGAGCGTCAGATGCCACGGCTCGTCTGTATTGATTGTGGTCGCGATCGACTCTTCAATGAGTTCACGAAGGCCATCGTGATGTGGATCGATCTTGATCAATGCAGCGAGCGCGTCGTATCGATTGAATGAACTTCGCGAGACCTGCACCGCTTCGATCAATTCTGGAATGGCGGGCGAACCCCGAGAGCCAAAGCGGCTGACGTGCGCGATTGCAGACCTTGCTCGTCTCCAATCCCGACTCAGGATTTCGCGTCAAAGTGCGGGCAGCGCGCGAACACCAATGTACGGCGCCGCATTGGGCATGCGACGCGTTGGGATGATGTAATCAAATCCCTTTTGATCGATGCCGATGCCGACGATTGCATTGATCTGCTCGTCATTGAGCAACGACGGATGGACGGACGTAATGACATCGCGCACGATGCGTGGTTTCTCGGATGCCATCCCAATGAGCCGCGAAAGGTTGGTGTCAAGATCATCGCCATAGAGCAGCGAGCACTTCAGTGCGGCTCGCCGTGTCTTGTCAGGGACGGTCGAATCCCACGCAAGCTCGTACATGATGTCCCGGCACGCGCCTGACACATCACCGTTGGCTGCCATCCACATCAACGCTGTCGGCAGGACTTCATGATCATCGCGTGCGAGCACGATTGACTCGAGTTCGATTCGACATGCCTTGTACTCTTCCGGCATGGCCCGTTTTTCATCGTCGAGCCACACACCAACCCAGGAATGGGCCATGGCAGCGGAACGGACGTGCCGGTCGGGATCTCGCATGGCATGGAGAATCGTCTGACTGCGTATGTCGACGCGGTCAACCGCGAAAATGATCTTCCTGATCGCACGTTGCCGAATGGCCGGCGATGCTGATTCCTGAAGGTGCCGCGCAAGTGGAATCTGATCGATCTTCAGCCGGCCCACAACACGCCAGAGCATGGGCTCGCAGGTCTCAATTCCATCAAATGTCCGTTGATGGAGCGCCCCGACTGCTGCATCTCCGTACTCGGCAAGACGAGCAGACACCATGTCATCTGCATCTGAACCAATCGTCCAGTGTGTCTCGTGATCCACAAGTCGCAAGAGTCCCTCAATCTCCTTGGCGTCAAACACGGCCACGATGTGCTTGATGACGTCGTAACGTTCGGTCGTCGTCCACAGTTCGATCAGCGCCGCTTCGCAATCGGCATCGCAGTCGGCGATGAGCGCTTCGACTGCCGCCGTCTGGACCGTGCGGTCCTTCGCCTGAAGGTCGGCGACCGCGGCTGTCGTCACATCAGCCGGCGCTGAAGCAGGGACCATGGTCAGCAGCGCGGTGAGGATCATCCCGGAGAGCATGGGAACAGCATATCGCGGTCATGGCACCGTCCAAACAGGTCCTGGCACGCGAGAAAACTCGATCAACAGGTCTCGATCCGCGATTTTCGATGAAATCGGCCGGCTTTGATTCCGTATGATGAAGTGGAGGTCGTGCCATGGGTGTGGCGGTGAAGCAAATTCCGTACGAAAACGAGCCTGGCTCTTTCGTCAAGGTCTATGGCCTTGAGGTCAATCGCACGCAGCCCAAGGACCGATTGCGAGAAGAGAACCTGAGCGATTCCGAGCGACACATCTCGCTCTGGACGCATGTCTCGCTGCCGCTGGTCGCGTTCATCCTCACCCCGTTCGCGGCGTTCGTCGCCCCGATGGTGGTCTGGCTCGTCCAGAAGGATTCCTCCCCGTTCTCCGCCGATCACGGCAAGGAAGCGCTGAATTTCACGATCTCGTTCTTCCTGCTCCACCTGATTACGCTCGTGACATTCATCGGCGTGATCCTCTGGCCTGTGATCTGGATTGTTGGATTCGTCAGCGTCGTGCGTGCCGCCGTCGCCGCCGGCCATGGCGAGTACTTCCGCTATCCGATGACGTTCCGTTTCATCTCCTGATTGACGGTTCGTTGCCGATCGTGAACGCGACGATCTCCCCGACGTACAATCCGCGTCATGGCGCTGCTCACCGCAACGCAACTCGTGAAGAGCTACTCCGGCCGGCGCGTCGTTGACGAGGTGTCGTTCGAAGTCAGTCCCGGCGAAGTCGTCGGTCTGCTCGGCCGCAACGGCGCGGGCAAGACGACCAGCTTCCG
>JBCCFX010000154.1:0-9930 GCA_039029515.1 Planctomycetota bacterium | reverse complement strand
GAGGCGTGGCGCGACCGTTGTCATTGCAGCAGGTTGGACCTGGTCGGTATCGCGGCGAGTTCATGATCGACGATCCCGGCGCGTATCTCGTCAACGTGCATTACCGTGGTCAACAGGAAGGCGAAATGCAGACCGGATACGTGCAGGCGGCCGTCACTGTGCCCTACGCACGCGAGTATCGCGCGGTGCGTGACAACGCCGCACTGCTCCGGCAGCTTCGCGATGAGACATCCGGGCAGGAATTCTTCCTGAGCGATGAACCGACACTGATCAATCTGTTCGACCGCGAGGACCTTGTCGTGCCGCGCACGCTCAAGGATGTGTGGGATCTGATGATCATTCTGGCGGCATCGCTGTTCGTGCTCGATGTCGCGGTCCGCAGGTTGTCGATCGATCGTCACGCCGTCGCCGCTCGGTTCCGGCGACTTGTTGGCCGCGAGGACGAGATCGGTTCGGACACCGTGTCGGCATTCAAGCGGGCGCGGGCGCAGGCCGGAACGAAACGAGATCCGCGCGAATCCAAGGTGCGCTTCGAGGCGCCGGAAGACGGCGCTGGACCCAGTCTGGATGTCGGTGCTGACGCCGCGCACGACCCGGCGAAGACCAAGGTCACGGCGCAGCGCCAGCAGCCGAAGCAGCAAGCTGACGATGAAGCCGAGAGCGCTATGTCGCGGTTGCGAGCGGCCAAACGGCGCGCGGCGCAGGATCAGGAGCGTGATCAGGACGCGGGGGATGGCCATGGCTGATACGCCAGCTCGCCGGGATCTCACCCTCGCCTTTGATGATGTCGAATCGGTTCAGACAGCGTGCGAAACGTTTCGGACGTTGTTTCAGGATCTTCGGACTGCGATCGGCCGGATTATCGTTGGTCAGGATGAAGTCGTTGAGCAGACGCTGATGGCACTGTTCGCGGACGGTCATGTCTTGCTTGAAGGCGTGCCGGGACTCGGCAAGACATTGCTCGTTCGAACGCTCGGTGATGCACTGTCCATGCCGTACGCGCGGATCCAGTTCACGCCGGATGTCATGCCGGCGGACATCACCGGTACGAATATGGTGCTCGAGGATCCGACGACGGGAACACGCGTGTTCACGTTCAAGCCGGGACCGATTTTCCATCAGCTCATTCTTGCCGATGAAATCAACCGCGCCACGCCGAAGAGCCAGGCCGCGCTGTTGGAGGCGATGCAGGAACGTTCGGTCACCGTCGCTGGGCGCACGCATGACCTGGAACGACCTTTTCTGGTGATGGCGACACAGAATCCAATCGAACAGGAAGGCACGTATCCGCTGCCGGAAGCACAGCTGGATCGATTCCTGTTCAAGATCAGCGTTCCGTTTACAACCCGCGAGGAACTCAACGAGATTCTGACGGAGACGACGACCCATCGTGAGGCCTCAATCGATGCGGTGCTCGACGTGGCGACCATTCTCGATGCGCAAGCATTGGTCCGCCGAATCGTGGTTGCTCCGCACGTCCAGGACTTTGCCATCCGGCTGGTCATGGCGACCCATCGTGGCGGTGAACATTCAATTCGCGACGCGGAACGCTACATCAGCATCGGCGTCAGTCCGCGCGGTGGTCAGGCATTGATTACCGCAGCGAAAGTTCGTGCGCTGGTGCAGGGTCGCTATGCCGTTTCGTTCGGCGATATCGCAGCAATTGCGGGTCCGGCATTGCGGCATCGTATTCTGCCCAGCTTTGAGGCTGAAGCTGACGGCGTGACCACCGATATGATCGTTGAGATGCTTCTGGAACGCGTGCCGCGCGACATGCCATCGGATGGCGACGCCGCACCCACAGTTCGATACGGAACCTGATGCATGGCTGAATTCGGCGTCTCAACAGAATCACCGCCCGAACGTATCGATGATCTGATCGATAGCACGTTGATGGCCAAGCTGGATCAGGTCGATGTGTTGTCACGGAAGATCTTTGCGGGCAAGTTGCAAGGCGAACGACGTAGCAAGAAGCGTGGCGTCAGCGTGGAATTCGCGGACTATCGCCACTACACGCACGGCGATGATCTTCGGTTCGTCGACTGGAACATTTACGCGCGGCTTGATCGCCTGTTTCTCAAGATGTTTCTCGAAGAGGAAGATCTTTCGCTCATCCTGGCGATCGATTCCAGTGCATCGATGAACTGGGGCAATCCGAATAAATTTCACTTCTGCCAACGCCTCGCGATGGCACTGAGTTACGTCGGCCTTGTCAATCACAACCGTGTATCGCTCTTTTCGTTTCGACATGATGACGTTGAAGCCTTGCCGAGCTTGCGCGGGCGCCGCCGAACGCGTGAGGTTGGCGATTGGCTGCTGGATCAGCAGGCCGAAGGACGTGGCGGTTTCACCGAAGCAATGAAGCGAATCGCGCTGGGTCGGCAGGGACGCGGCGTAATGGTCATCCTCTCCGACTTCCTGCTGAAGGAAGGTTACGAGAAGGGCTTGCGCTATCTGTCTGGCGGTGGGTACGACACGTTCTGTCTCCAGGTCCTGAGCCCGGAGGAAATCGATCCGGGCAAACACGGGCTGACCGGCGATCTGAAACTGACGGACATTGAAGATGAAGATGTGGCTGAGGTGACCGTCAGCGCCGCACTGCTGAAACGCTACAAAGAGAACCTCGATGCGTATTGCGGCACGCTCCGTGATTACTGCGTTCGGCGCGACATCACGCATTCGACGATTGACACCTCAGTGGACATGAGCGTGCTGCTGATGGATTACCTGCGGAAGCGAGGTCTGCTGAAGTGACCTGGCTGACGCCATTGTCGGGTCTCGTGCTCGCCGGTGCGGTGATACCGCCGCTTGTCCTGTTGTACTTCCTTCGACTCCGTCGCAAACCTGCATCCATTGCGTCGACGTTGCTGTGGCAACGTTCGGTGGAAGATCTCACCGCGAACGCGCCATTCCAGCGATTGCGGTTTGGCATGCTGCTCCTGCTGCAATTGATGGCGTTGCTCATGCTTGCGGTCGCGATCATGCAGCCTCGATTGGAAGGAGAACGCCGAGCCGGCGGTCGAACCGTCCTGTTGATCGATAATTCCGCGTCAATGTCCGCGCGCGATGCCGAAGACGGCGACACGCGCCTTGAAGAAGCACGAACACGAGCGCGCGACCTGATCGAACGGCTCTACGCTGGCGGCTGGATGGCAGATGCTCCGGGCGAGACGATGATCATTGCGTTTTCGGATCGTGCGGAAGTGATCAGCCGGTTCACGGATTCCCGTACGAACCTGCTTGATGCGATCGATCGCATTCGTCCGACAGATGGGGAGTCGAGCCTGACCGAAGCGCTCCAGCTTGCTCGCGCATACACCACAAATGTGAACCCAGATCAGCAGGACCGCCCGATGGCGGATCCTGCCACGATCGAGTTGTTCAGCGATGGCCGGATTCAGGATCTCAATGAACACGTTCTGCGCGGCGAGACCATGAACTTTCATGCGGTCGGCAGTACGGAACCGAACAACGTCGCGCTCACCGCCGTTTCGATTGATCGTCCGTATGACAAACCGACCTCGGTGGAGGTCTTCGTATCGCTGTTCAATCACAACAGCACGGAAGTCTCATCGTGTGAAGTGCAGTTGTCGGTCAACGGCACCGCGGTGGGCATTCAGGACGTCACGCTTCCGCCGGCGGAAGTCGATGAGAACGGCGTCCGTCGTGCAGGTCGCAGCAACCTTGTGTTCCTTCCATTCGACCAACCGCGCGGAGCGATCATCGAGGTTGCGGTTCTCCGGCCGGACGATCTTCCGAACGACAACATTGCCAACGTCGTCTTGCCGCCGGCACGACAGCTCTCCGTGGCGCTCGTGGACAAGAAGAGCCGCGTGCTGGAACTGGCACTGCAGGGATTGTCGTTGCGGACGTCTGATTTCAACATGACGGGCGACGAGCTTGAGCAGCGCATCGCCGAAGATCGTCTCGATGAGTTTGATGTGTATGTGCTCGATGGCTTCGTGCCATCGGAGATGACGCAAGGACGATTCGTCACATTCGGTGAGACGCCGCCGATCGAAGGACTGAATCCGTACGGCGAATCCGAGCCGCAGGTCGTACTCGCGACCAAGACCGAGCATCCTGTGATGCGCTATGTGTCGCTTGACAGCTTGTATGTCGAGGCCAGCACGCTCCTGAAGCCGGCACGTGATGCGACGATCCTGGTCGAAGGCAGCGAAGCGCCCCTGATGGTGGAGATTCGACGCGGTTCACTTGCGGTTGTGCACGTTGCGTTCGATCCACTCGAAAGCAACTTTCCGTTGCTGCGAAGCCTGCCCACGTGGGTCTACAACGTTGTCGATTACCTTGGGCACCTTGGCGAAGGCGTTGCATCGACGGTCATACGACCCGGACAGGCAATCACGACGCGTGTGCCCTCAACCGCCGAGGATATTCGCATCGAACTGCCGGATGGATCAACCGTGCCGCTGACGCCGGCGGAGACGTTCGATGTCAGTTGGGGGCCGTCGCGTCGAGCCGGCCTGCACACGATTTCCTGGAAGGAACCTGACGTTGACGATCGCGTGGAGCGCGCATTCGCCGTGAACCTGCTCAGTACCGTCGAAGGTGACATTGCGACACGCGAGTCCATCACGATCGGCGAAGCACAGGCGCAAGGTGATTTCGGTGAGCGCGCGGCGTACACACCACTGTGGCCGTGGGCGATCGGCGTCTGCCTCGCACTGATGATGACAGAATGGTGGCTGTACCACCGTCGGGCACGAATCTGATGTGCGATTACGCGGACAACGGCTGACCGGTCAGCTTCTCGTACATGTCAGGTTCAATGCCGAGGTAGTCACACATGTGACGCTCGTACGTCGCTTGATCTTCTTCTCGCGAAAAGTCCAGCCGCAGTTCGTTGATGACCTTCGTGCCCTGGCCGATCCAGTCGCGCCACGTTTCAGCGGAAATGTTCGCGTGGATCCATTCGCCGAGCGGTCCGCGCATCGGCGGGTCCGGAAGCTGCGAGCCGGGGCGACCCGTGCGCTGACAGAGGAACGAGCCGCTCGCCTTGAGCTCCTCGGCCTTGCGTTCCACATCGGCGCTGAGTTCCGGCGGCGTTCGTCCGATGCTCTGGAGGAGATCTGCGATGGCGTCTCGTGGCATCAGGTCACCCTTGGCTGCGGCGACTTCATAGCCGGTGTTGAGTACATCGACCGCCTTATCCGCCCAACCGGCCGCGATCATCGCTTCGCCGGCGAGTTGATATGCCTTGCTCATTTCATCGTTGAGTGCGATGCATCGCTCGAAACTCTGTGCGGCCTCCGCCGAGCGGCCGGCCTGCAGATAGGCGTTGCCAAGGCTGAAGTGCGCCATATCGTTCTCAGGATCGGCGGCGGACATGTTTTCGAACTGGGCAATGCGTTCTTCGAGCGTGGACATCGACGGGCTCCTCAAGGTTCGGCAATGATAGCCCGGTTCCGGCCCGGTCGACCAACGCCGATTCGCGTACACTTCGCGCATGTCACGGCTTTCGTCCATAGTCGCGGGTCTCACGCTCCGAACGCCACTGATCTCAGCGGCGGGAACAGCGGGATATATTCGCGAGATCGCGGACGTCGTCTCGCCTGAACTACTCGGAGCCATCACGACAAAATCCATCACGCGCGAGCCTCGGGAGGGCAATCCACCGTGGCGACTGATCGATATCCCGCGCGGCATGCTGAACGCAATCGGCCTCGCGAACGTCGGGCTTGATGCGTTCCTTCGCGACAAGCTGCCCGAGGCCGCGAACACCGGCACGACCGTCATTGGATCCATCGCGGGACATTCCGTCTCGGAGTACGTCGAAGTCGCCCGCGCCTTCGACGCCAGTGCGGACCTTCCCGCCGTCGAACTGAATGTGTCGTGTCCGAATACCGCAGATGGACTTCAATTCGGCGAGTCGCCGACAGCGTTGCGTGAACTGCTGAACGAAGTTCGCCCGGTGCTGTCATCCACCCGAATGATCGTCAAACTGTCACCCAACGTCGGTGATGTCGTGGCGATGGCGGACGCCGCAATTGACGGCGGTGCCGATGCACTGACGTTGATCAATACCGTGACGGCGATGTCCATCGATGTGGACACACGAAGGCTGCGATTGAGTCGGGGCCGTGGTGGGCTCAGTGGACCGTCTGTGCATCCGATCGCGGTGCGCATGGTGTACGACGTGTATCACGGAGTCGCCCGTGATGCGGGCGTGCCAATCATCGGTCTCGGTGGTGTGCTCGGCTGGGACGATGCGGCCGAGTTCATCCTCGCCGGCGCATCGGCGGTAGGCGTCGGCACAGCGCTCTTTGTGGATCCGCGTCTGATCAAACGTATCGTCAACGGACTCGATGCCTGGGTCGAGCGTCAGGGATGCGCGAATATCACTGAATTGATCGGCCAGGCGACGATGCCGGGCGCATCATCGTCATGATGACGTGACATGCGGCTGGACGAGCGATGCAAAGCGCTCGCCGCGCTGCTCAAAGTGATCGAACTGATCCCAGCTCGCGCATCCCGGACTGAGCAGCAGCAGGTCGCCTTTGGCCATCCGCGCGCGAGCGTGCTCAACCGCGCGATCGAGGGTCACACAGGCCCATGACCGACGGTCATCGATCGCTGACGCCCGGCGGTGAATCTCCGGGCCAGTCGTGCCGATGGTGTATATGCCGGCAACCCGCGTGACGAGATCAGCTATCGGCTGCAGATCGATCGACTTGTCGTACCCGCCGGCGATCAGGTGGACCCGGCTGGAATCGTCGAAGGCGTCGACGGCTCGGATCGATGCGTCGGGCGTCGTGGATTTTGAGTCGTTGTAGAACCGGCAGCCATCGATCGAACACACGAGTTCGAGTCGGTGCGGAAGCCCGCGAAACGTCTCGAGGCGTCCGAGCGCATCGCGCTGCGAACAGCCGGTCGCCGCAGCGACGGCATCGGCGGCGAAGCGGGCATTAACCTGATTGTGCTCCCCGGGAATCTCCAGCGGCACGCGCGATGCATCCTGGTCCTGTCGGGTGAGCTGGCGATCATCACTGGCTTGATATCGAAAGATGTTGTGCTTGCAGTGCTCGTAGCACGCCATATCACGATGCCAGTCGAGGTGATTGGGGCTGATATTTGTGAGCAACGCGATGTGTGGTGACCAGCCTGGCGCATCATTGAAGCCAATACGCTCGCCGAGCCAATACAGCATCGCGCTGGAGAGTTCGAGCACGATCCATTCGTCAGGAGTGATGGCATTGAGTTCCGGAAGCAGGCTGCCGCCAATGTTGCCCCCGAGACGGACGGGGTGATTCGCCTCGTGCAGGATGTGGTGAATCATCGAGGTGGTGGTGGACTTGCCCGCGGAACCGGTCACCCCGATCGTGCGATCACGATTGATGCGTTCGGTCAGCAATCGAATTTCCGTCGTCACCGGCACGTCGGCGTCCATGGCGGCACGGAGATACGGGTTGTCCCATGGTCTGGGGACGGCAGGGTTGGCGACGACGAGATCGCAGTGCTCGAAATCACGCGTTTCGTGTCCACCGAATCGCGTGGTGAGCCGGCCGGCCTCGATATCGGCATCAAACGGCGCCCGTTGTGATTCGAGTTGGTCGGCCGGTGCTGTGTCGGTCAAGCGGACACTGGCGCCTTGGTCGAGAAGCCATCGAGTGACGCCGGCTCCGCCACCGAAGCGACCGAGGCCCATGACCGTCACCTGCATGTTCGGCCAGATCTGGCTCATAGCGGGAGTGTACGCGAAGGACGGACTACACTGCGGGTCTGATGTCGAAGCCTGAACCCACACCCCGCACAACTGCGCCGAAGGCGTCGAGTCTTGCGATCGCGGCATTTGTCCTGGCGCTGATTCCCTGTCTCTCGTTGATGGGCATGGTGTTGGCAACGATCACGATCGTTCGCATTCGTCAGAGCGGCGGACGGATCGGCGGCAAGCGCCTGGCGCACGCCGCGATGATCATTGGATTCGCAGTCACGATGCTGACGAGCCTCGCGTTGATGCAGTATCAGCGATCGATCCTTGGTCGCATTACGATCGAGAGCGAACGCATCGCGGAGGCCGTCTTTTCGCCTGATGCTGATGTGCGGGATGGCATCGTGTGGTCTCGCGATGTGGAACGGTCGGCGAAACCCGACGTGATTGCGGCGTTCATCGCCGACGCAGAATCTCGCTTTGGTTCGTTTCAGTCCTTCGCGTACACGAGCCACGCATTTCCCGGCAACATGGGTCGGCAGGTCGATGTCGCTGGCCTGTTCACCTTCGAAGATCAGGCGCGGCCGGGATCGCTGGTATTCATTGCGACGTATCCGAACCTTGGCGAGGGGCTTCAATTGAAGCTGATGCGGGTCGTGATCGACGATGCTTCGGCTGGCGCGCTGACGCTGCCGCCTGTCGACAACCTGTCCACTGGCGAAGGGTCAGGGTGATTCGTAGGATGCCCGGCGTTCAGATCGTCTGAAGTTCACCGGCCGAACACGCAGGAGACCGGCGCATGTCGCAGTTCGAGAACAATCCGTACGCGAACCCCGAAGGCGTGTCGGTCGCGCCGGGCGACCAGAAGACGCACGGGCTTGCGATTACGTCGCTGGTCTGCAGTCTTGCGTGTTGTATTCCGTTTCTTGGCGCACTCGGTGCGATCCTCGGTGTCGTCGCCGTCGTGGCGATCGGCAGGAACGAAGCGAAGTGCAAAGGCAAAGGCATGGCGATCGCAGCAATCATCATTGGTCTGCTGCTCGCCGTGGCATGGATTCCGGGCAGCATCTTCGGTGGCAAATTCGTCAGGTACGCCATGGAGGTTACGACCTACATGCAGCAGAAGCCGGCGCAGATCATGGATGCCGGCGCTGATGGCGACTATGCACTGGTCATTGCCGAATTTGAGGATGCCACGCTGACGGAATCCGATGCTGAGGTGTTCTTCCAGACGCTTGAATCACGCTACGGTGCGCTGCAGTCCACGCTGGAAACGAATCCAGGTGCAGGTCCTGACACATCCAGTGGCGCTGGTATCGGTATCGTGCCGTACACGCTGACCTTCGAGAACGCGACGTTGGACGCTGAGTTCCACATCATGCTCGCCGATGAGACGGCGACCAATGTCTCGCAGTTGTTTCGTGTTGGCATGGTCGGCATCGTGATTGAAGACGAAGAGCTCGGGGATCTGTCGTTCCCCGCGGACTTCTGATCGATGTCAGATGAGACGCATGAGGCCGCACCAACGCAATCGCTGAGTCCCTGGGCGATCGTGGCGGGGTTGTGCAGTCTCGGATTCTGGTGTCCGCCACTGACCGTCATCGGTCCGATTCTCGGCGTGCGTGCGCTGCATGACTGCAAGCATCGCCCCGACCGAACCGGACGAGGCCTGGCGATCATCTCGATCGTGGTCGGGGTCATTGCCACGACCGGCTGGATCCTGGTGGCGATGTGGTGGAACGGCAATATTCGACAGCCGTTGATTCAGGGCCCCGGGCCGGCGCTGGAGCGCGGGTTTGCGGGCGATGTGCCGGGCTTTATTGAGGCGTTTGATCCGGCGCTCAACCTCGATGAACTTGACGCCGCGGCATTCATCAATGCGGTTCGATCACGCTACGGCGATCTGCGCAATGTGACGGCGGATCCTGATGCACAGACCGAGGTGCCATTCGATCAGCGGGCGGAGTCACCGATTGTGATGCATCGGTTGTTCTTTGCCGACGATGATGTTCTTGCGGAGACCGAAATTCGGCTCTTCGACGATCAGCGAAATCACGTTGGCCGAATCGGTCGAATCGTGATCCGTGATCCGGAACGTGGCGACCTGTCGTATCCTGAGGCCGATGATGAGCGATGACGACCGACAAGCGGTGATCGAGATTCGCGATCTGGTCAAGGTGTTCGGCGATCAGACCGTACTCGCCGGTCTCAACCTCACGGTGTATGAGGGGGAGACCATGGTCATCATGGGCGGTTCCGGG
>JBCCFX010000153.1:0-10036 GCA_039029515.1 Planctomycetota bacterium | reverse complement strand
TGTTCACCTTGCTGTGACTGTGAGCCGGACTGGCTTTGTTCACCTTGCTGTGACTGCGAACCCGACTGGCTTTGTTCACCTTGCTGTGACTGTGAGCCCGACTGACTTTGTTCACCCTGCTGTGACTGCGAACCCGACTGGCTTTGTTCACCTTGCTGTGATTGCGAGCCGGATTGGCGTTCCGCGCTTCGTTCTGCGGCTTCAGGATCGTCGGCAATAGCACGTTCGCGTTCTTCGACCGCGCGCGTCGCCTGTTCGGCGGCGCGACCGGCAAAGTCCAGCAGGTTGCCAGACTGATCGAGCAGCGTGCGCAGTTGTTCATCGTCCAGACGATTGACATCCAGTTGCCGGGTGATGTCATCAAGAGCCGTGCGCTGGTCGGCAAGTCGTTCCGCGAGTTCACCCTGCGCTCGGGAGATACCGGGCTGGACGCCGTTCTCGATGACATCATCCTGGAGTTCGGACTGAAGCGCTTCGATGCGGATCGCGTTCTGTCGTACGCCACTGAGTTGTCGGCGCATCTGTGTCGCGAAATCAACCTCGCTGATGACGCGAAGACGGCGAATGGGCGAGGTCGCGACGGGATGACGTTGTTCGTCGACGACGTAGATATCCGTTGCTTTGCCCTGGATGCTGATGACGTCGCCTTCACCGACGTTCAACGCGCCGAGCGCCAACTCGTTGGTCATCGTGGCATCGATCGCGTCAACGGATTCCGTGGCGATCCATGCCGGCTCATCGGTGGGTTCAGCGTCGTTCGCCGATTGCACGCGGGCTTCGACCCAGAGTTCAGCGAGCGCAACATCGTCACGCGCATCGGCGGTCACTGGAATGACTGCGGTCGGCAGGACGATGCCGTCTGCTTCGGGATCGGTAATGGTGACGGTCGGAATGATGTCATCAACCGCCTGAATGCGATACGAGATCGTCTCATCGTTCGTCAGACCGTATTCATCCGTCAGCGTCACGCGGAGTGTCTGCGTATCCGGCAGCGTCCACGTCAGCAGCCACACGGTTGACGGCGTGCCATCTGGACCGACCTGCAACGTTGGCACAACATCGTCAAAGCCAAGGAATGTCTGCTCCGTCAGCCAGGCGTCACGAGCGTCACCTGCGGCAGGCACCGGCAGTTCCTTGTTCAACTCGAGCGTGAACTGCACCGTGGAACCAATAAGCATCGCGTCCGGCGTCGTCGCGCGATCATCAATGCCCGGACCGAGTTCCGCGTCGAGACCCGGCACACGACCGGATGCATACGACGGCGGCGAGATGACGATGGATGATCGAATCACCGAAGGCGGCGGCACGAGCGCGATCTCTTCGATCGTGGTTTCTGCATCGGCGGTCGCAAATCGGACTTCAATCGCATCTGCTTCAGTATCCACAAGTCGTTCGTGGATGCCGTCACCCTGATGCGTGAGCACGATGCGCATCCAGTCACCCCACGCATCATCGCGTTGCATGCGATAGAACGCCTTGACGTCTTCATCTTCACCGTTGACCGTGAGATTGCGTGCACGAAGCGGCAGTGCCTGCCCGCGCGGATGCACAGCACCATCGCGCAGGACTTCAGTCATGAGTGATTCAACGGCGGTTCGCGCCGGCCACTGCATACTGCCATACGGCACGAGCAGTCGTTTGATGCCTGTCGCAGCGCCGGTGGGCGACACGATGGCGCACGTCGCCGCGAGGGCGATGATGGCCGCGGAAATGCCGATGCGTCGCCACATCAGCCGGGGATCGATCACGCTCGCAATGCGTTGGCCGCTCATGCGCGATTCGGCATCGCGAACACTTCGAGCAGCGAGCGGGTTATCGCGATCGAGTCCGGCCATCGCGAATTCGACACTCGATGCAAGGCGGCCGGTGACGGATGGGATCTTGCGTTCCACGCGCAGCGCGAGTTCGGTCAGCGAGGGGGCGAATGCGAACGCGGCGCGGAGTGTGGTGGTGATCCACCACCCCAGCGCGACAAGCCCGCCGATCAGGACGACCATACGAAACGCGCTGGGAAAGCGCAGCAGATAGTCTGCGAGAATCACAATGAGACCGATCGCAAGCAACCAACTCAAGGCGATGGCCATGCCCTGGGCAAACAGCATCAGACGACTGCGCTGACGAATGCGATTCAGATCCTCGATGATTCGTTGCATACCAAAGCGTCCTTACGCGAGTCGAAGCACTCGTCGGCCGATCCACTCTGCCGTCAGACCGAGCAGGAGCAGCAGGAATGCGAGCGGCGTATCCCAGATGCGTTCGTTCAACGGATTCTCGATGCGCACTGCGCGTTTGCGCAACCGATCGGGAAGCGTCGTGAGTTCATCCGCATCGATCACGTCGCCGCCGGTGGTGCTCGTCAGTGATGCAAGCAGATCGTGATCTGCTTCCGGTCGTCGCAGCTCATCGTCTGGTGCGAAGACTTCAACGACGGCATCCATCGCGGCCAGGTTGACCGATGGGTCATCAAGCCGAACGCGAAGCTGACCGGTCACATGCGGCACATACGTCGCGACATATCTGTCAATACGATCGTCTTCGCGAACAAGTTCCAGATCGGCGATCGCGCGGCCTTGTTCATCCTCAAGCGTCACGGTGATGGATGTGCGATCTTCGGATTCAAGACGTGCGTCAAGCACGGACAATTCAATGCGAACCGGCTGATCAACGCGCACACGACGTGGATTCACTTCTAGAACCGCCGGCGCTCCGCTGGTTGCGAGGCTCTGGCGACCGAGTGATCGGATCATCTGCACCCAGAACTGATCGGGATAGAGTTCACCGCGCCCGAAACGCCAGCGCCAGATTTCATCCGTGGCGACATAGATCGTCTGGCCCGCGCCGTACCGCATGCCGACGACCAGCGGCAATGGCAATCCATCGAACGCTTGTGTCGTCGATGCGAGGACTTCCGCGGCTGGTTTGAGGCGACTCGGTTCGATGCGTTGTGCGTAGTACAACTGCGACCAGTTGAAGGCGGGATCACTCAGATCCGCCGGCCACCCTGTCGGCGTGTTCGTCGCGAGGCGGAGAATGCCGAGACGATTCGCCTGCTCGGTCGGCATCATGTTGACAGGATCATCGATGCGCGACAGCGTCAGCGGCCCGCGCATCGGCAGGAGATCTGCGAGCGGATTGCCTACATACGATGACGGCGTTGATCGCTCGCCACCAATCCACAACAGGCCCGACCCTCGGTCTGCAACTTGCTGTCGAATCATGTCAAGCTGATCAGGCGAGAAGAAACTCGCGGGCACATCGCCCATCACGATCACGTCAAACTCCGCGAACTCCTCGGGCGAGCGCGGCAAACGCGTGATCGGCGTGTTGCCTTCCTGCGCGAAGTCGCGGTCAGCCGACAACAGAAACGCTGAAGACTCAATCGACTTCTCACGAATCAGCAGGTTCTTGAGATAGCGGTATTCCCAGCGCGGATAACCCTCGACGAACAGCACGCGCAACGGTCGATCGACGAGCGAGATCCGGAACGGCTTGAGGTTGTTGTCGGGGATGAGATCCGGCCGATCGGTTTCGACCACGACCTGCCACGACGCATCGCCTGCGAGTTCAGGCACCGCGGTCAACGTGATCGATGACATGTCATCTGACGCATCAAGTGACTGTTCGTCCAGCACATCGCCGGTATCGGTGTCGACAAGCTTCACGGTGCCGCGCGCCTGCTGGGCGGCTTCGCCAAGTCGGTCAACTTCCACCACGACCGGCACCTTGTCGCGAACAAACGCACGGCGCGGCGCCTCAACGCGGCGCACCGCGATATCGCCCAGCGATTCGGATGCACCAAGCGGAACCGCGAACACCGGAATGGCATCTGCCTGCAGTCGGCGCACCAACGATCGTGTCGGCGGATCGTTCGTTCGCCCGTCACTGAACACCACGACGCCGCTGATCGGCCGCGCGGTGGCGCGCTGTAATGCCTGTTCGATCGCGGTGTTGAGATTCGTCCGATCACCGTCGGGCAGCGAGAGGTCGATCGGGAGTTCGTCACCCGCACTGTCAATCAGCGTGTATGCGCCATCATCAAACCCGAGCCAGACGAGATGACGTGATTCATCCAGCGACGCGAACATGTCGGCGTGATCGCGAATCATTTCGCGCAGTTGCGTGTCGCGTGTTCGTCGATTGGTCGAGACATCGACATCAGCAATACTCATAGACGCACTGCGATCGAGGAGTGCGATGACCCAGTCTTCCTCAATGCGCTCGCGCTTCATCTGAAGCATCGGGCCGCTGAGCAGCACCAGGACGAGCAGCAGGATGAAGCCGCGCACACACGCCATCGTGCCGCGAATCGATCGCGGCCCCGCCATGCGCGAGTAGCTCCAGATTGCGAACGCAAACGCCGCGAGGACGAGCAGCGCCCACACCCACGGCGGCCAGCCGCGTTCCCACACCAACGCCAACCGTTCGGCGTCGGCGGGAATCACATCGAGATCGAGCAGCCAGCGCATGATGCCGGAATTCATGCTGATCCCCCCATCGCGCCGCGAACGGAGCCTTGCAGTCCAGTGGATTCACGTCGCTGTCTCGTCGCATGACTGAAGATCCGCGCGAGAACCGTCTCGACGGTGACGAGGGCCAACACGGCGATCAGTAACCACATGGCGAGCGGCGCACCTTCATCACGTTCGCCGGCGAGCTGCTCTGACGCATCCGCCGCGAACACTGACCAGTCGCCACTTGCTTTCAACCAGAGATCAACCTGTTCCGGAGACTGAGCCGTGATGTTGCCAGCCTGTGGATCGACGTTCACCGCCATGAGTCCCATGGATTGGTTGCCACGATCGCGCACGGTGTACACGCCTGAACGTGTCAGCGCGGCGACGGGCCGGCCATCCGAGTCATCGATCGTGATCGCGCCGCCGTCCGGATGTTCCAGTGCGCGAGCGTCGGCATACATCGCACGAATACGCGGTCGGGCGCCAACCATGTGACGGACCGAACTGCGAATGGAACTCAAGCCCTGACGGACGAGTTCGTGCGCCAACGGCACCATGAGTGGTTTCGATGGGAGGTTTGTCCACGCAAGTTCCGGCGCCGCCAACAACATGAGAACCAGACCATTTGATGACACCACCGCGCCGTCCGTGTCGGTGCGCGGCGTGCCCGCGATCAGGAGCGGCGAACCATCGGTGAGGTCAAGCACTGGCGTGATGTCGGTATCGGTCGTATCCACCCGCAATCGTCGGTACACACGCACCGGCGGGGCGAGCACTTCGAGTTCCGATGACAACAGGCTGAGCACTTCCGTCGCCGGCTGGACATCAGCGAGCGCCAGACCACCGCCCGGTTCATCAACTTCGAGATCAAATGTCCACGCGAGATCCATCGCCTGCGTGAACGTCTCGGTCCATTGATGCACGTTCAGTTCGCCAGGCGGCGCGATGAACAACAAACCGCCGGCGTCGACGTACGTGCGAATCAGCTCCCAACCGTCGTCCGCAATGAGATCAGGACGAACCAGGATGATCGCATCGGTCGTGCGGATGTCGGCGATGTCCAGCGCCGCCGGTTCAACCTCGACGACTTCCATCGGGCTGACATCAATCGGTTCCAGTGCGCGACGCATCCATGAACCTGCAGACAGCCGGTCGACAGACGGTTCGAATCCAAACCGCCGTCGATCGATCAGCAGAATGCGAAGTCGTTCTCGAAGGTCCAGCAACACGTGTCGCACATTGTCGTCAGGGACGGCATCGTGATCGATCTCCGCGGTGAGCACGATCTCGCCGTCGTCGGTTCCGATCGGATCGATCATGAACTCGACATCTGCAGATGTCTGACCGGGATCCCACGTCACGGCGCGCGGCTCGACCGGTGCCATTCCATCGCCACTCAGACGAACACGCGAGACATCGCGCTCAAGCGAATCACCCTGACGCGCAAGGCGAACGAGAATCTGCTCGCGCCCTGCGGCGCCGCTCGACAACACCACACGACTGACCGGCTCGATGGATTCAACCTGCACATTCGTCGGCGTCTGCACGGCGGGCTGCAGTGTCACCAGACGAACATCCGGTCGACGTTCACGCCATGCGGGCAACGGCGCATCCAGTGTCGCGGAGCCTTCTCGAAATTCGCTCAGGAGAAAGACGGTGACGTCTTCGGTGCCGGCTTCAGTGTCAGCAACCGCATCCATCAGCACGCGCATCGCGCCATCAAGGTCTGTCGCAGACGCTTTCGGTTCGAGTCCCTCAAGCAGTCGAACCACAGCCCCGTGATCCGCTGTCGGCGGGTTCAGCATGATCTCGACCGGCTGACTCGCAAGCACGACACCGACCGTGTCGCCTGGTGCAAGTTCCTGAACGAACCGGATCGCGGCATCGCGATGCGCATCAAACGTTGTACTGCCATCGTCGTCCGTGACGGAGGATGCGAGACCATCGTCGAGCACGATGTACACGATGCGGTCACCGCCGGCGTCGAGAATCCCCGCGTTCTTCAACAGTGGCCGCGCCAGCGCGAGCCCGAACAGTCCGATGATCAGGCAACGCAGTGCGAGCAGGATCAACTGTTCGATCTGCAGGCGACGCTTGTGCTTGCGATACGCCTCGAGCAGGAACTTCATCGCGGCCCATTCGACGGGCTTCCGTCGTTGGCGCGAGAGCAGATGGATCAGAATCGGGATCGACATCGCGAGGAGTCCCGCGATAGCAAACCCTGCGGTCACAAGGGTCATCCGGTCTTGCTCCGTTTGCTCTGTGCGTTGCGACGGGCGAGCAGATACGCCAACGTCGGACCGACGGATTCATGCGTGTTCAGGCGCACGTAATCGAAGCCGAAACCGCGCGCCGCCTTGGTGACCTTGTCCACATGCTCGTGCACTGCTTCGAGATATGCATCGCGCAGTGCACGCGGATCGACTCGCACGCGACCTTCGCCTTCCAGGCCCAGGAACGGTGCCGGCTGCGCGAAATCGAATTCCAGTTCCTGCTTGTCCATCGTGTGGATCAACACGACGTCGTGGCCGCGATGCTTGAATCGCGCCAGCGACTGCCGGATGTTCTCCGGGTCATCAAAGAGATCGGAGAGAATGAAGAACAGCGCACGGTTGTTGATCTTGCCGAGCACCTGCTCGGTCACTTTCACGAGATTAGTCTTCTCTTCGACCGGCTCGGTGCTGAGCGTGTTCACGATGCTGCGCCACTGTGATCGCGCACTCGAACGACGGATCATCGTCTTGAGTTCATCCGCGTACACGCACACGCCAACACGGTCCTGCTGATGCAGACACAGATACGCGAGGCCGACTGCGGTCGCGGTCGCATGGTCGAACTTCGTCCAGAGTTTCCGAGCGCGACTCGCCGTCGTGCCGCCCCAGTCTTTCTTGACCGTCAACGTGCCGTATGACATCGATGCCGACGCATCGACGAGCAGGATGATGTCGAGATTGGTCTCCTGCTGATACTGCTTGATGTACAGCTTGTCCGACCGACCGAAGACCTTCCAGTCCAGGTGCTTCGGGTCGTCGCCCGCGACGTACTGACGATGCTGCGCGAACTCGACCGCCATGCCCTGGTACGGCGACCGGTGCATGCCGCTCATCACGCCTTCGACGATCATCTTCGCTCGCAACTCAAACGGTGCGAGCTGAACAAGCGTCTCTGGCGCGAGATATTGCTCCGCGCGGACCGACTGCGAATCCGCCATCGATCACGTCCTTTCGGCTAGCTCGTGGCGTTAGTGCATCACCGCATCCATGCGCTTCGATGTCGATGCGTCGCTTGCATCGACCGGCGTCTGCTCAAGCAGCGCGTTGACGACATCGTCCGTGGTCACGCCGTCCGCTTCAGCATTGAAATTCGTGATGATGCGATGACGCATGACCGGCAGCGCAACGCTCTGCACGTGCTCCGGCATCACGTGCGACGAGCCAGCCAGAATCGCCTGCGCCTTCGCCGCAATGATCAGTGACTGACTCGCACGCGGTCCCGCGCCCCACGCAAGATAGTTGCGCACGATCTCGGGCTTTTCCGATTCCTCCCGGACACGCGTGGCGCGCGTCAGGCGGAGTGCGTAACGCACGACGTGGTCCGCGACCGGCACCTGACGCACCAGATGCTGAATGCGCAGCACCGCGTCGCCCGACAAGACCGGCGAAATCGATGCATCCTCATCCGACGTCGTCTGCTGAACAATCTGCAGCTCTTGCTCTTCGGTCGGATACGAGATCTTGATGTTGAACAGGAACCGGTCGAGCTGCGCTTCCGGCAACGGATACGTGCCTTCCTGTTCAATCGGGTTCTGGGTCGCAAGTACGAAGAACGGACTGGGCAACGCATGACGTACGCCACCCGCCGTGACCTGGCGTTCCTGCATCGCTTCGAGCAGTGCGGCCTGTGTCTTCGGCGGCGTTCGGTTGATCTCGTCTGCGAGCACGACGTTCGAGAAGATCGGACCCTTCACGAACCGAAGCTCGCGCGTGCCCGTCGTCTTGTCTTCTTCGATCACCTCGGTGCCCGTCATGTCTGACGGCATCAGGTCCGGCGTGAACTGGATTCGAGAGAACCCCAGGCTCAGTGTGCGCGCCATCGTGGAAATCAACAGCGTCTTCGCGAGCCCCGGCACGCCCACCACCAGGCAGTGGCCGCCACAGAACAGCGTGGTCAGCAACTGATCGACCACATCGTCCTGACCGACGATGACCTTGTGGATCTCGTCTTTGATCTGCCGGTAGGCATCGGTCACCTCACGGGCGGCCGATACGGGATCCGTCGTCGACTCGGTCGGACGACTGGCGAGGGGATCAGACATTGATCGTGACCTTTCTCATCGGGGGAAACCGCCTGGTCCCGTCTGGACCCGGCCGGATCGTCGGGGCATGCTAGACGTCATATCGTCAGCATGGCGGTTCACGATCCGCCTCAAGGCGGCGTTTCTTCCTGTCAATCATCCCTTTAACGAGCGGGACCTGAGTTCGTTGCCCGAACTGCCGGAAATTGAGCACCTCAGACAAACGTTGCTTGAGCCACTCGTGGGCCAGCGCGTCCTCATGGCCCGACTTCGGCGGTCCGATGTACTTCGACGCTCCTCACCCGGCCGCGCGGACCAGCTCCTGCTGAGCGGTCAGACCATGCTCGACCTCCGTCGTCGTGGCAAACAACTCGCCATCATCGGTGACGCCGGCGTGATCTGCGTGCATCTCGGGATGAGCGGACAACTCTTCCTCACCGATCGATCGCGATTCGGCCACAGTGAGCATGTCCATGCCGTCTGGTCCATCACCTCGCCAACCGGACCCCGACGACTGGTATTTCGAGATCCACGCCGATTCGGTGGCTTATGGTCATTCGAATCCATCGATCAGCTCGAATCGACCCGCTGGCATCGACTCGGCCCGGATGCCGTGGCCATCCGATCCCGTGACTTTGCCGATCGACTTCAACGAACACGTCGACCCATCAAGACCGCGCTGCTCGATCAGGCGGTCATCGCGGGCGTCGGCAATATCTACGCCGATGAGTCACTGCATCGTGCCCGTGTACATCCCGAGCGTCCCGCGTGCGAGCTTCAACGAGCCGAAGTGACTCGTGTGGCGTCAGCTGTCCGCGATGTCCTCAGACACGCCATCCGTGCCGGCGGCTCCACATTGCGTGACTATCGAGATGGCTCAGGGAACGCCGGCGAATTCCAGTCAGCCCACCTGGTGTACGGCCGCGGTGGTGAGGCGTGCACATCATGCGGTCATGTGCTCACGTTGATTCGACTTGCCCAGCGAGCGACCGTGTTCTGTGAGCGATGTCAGCCGCGTACGTTCTGAGGATGAATGTATTAAACAACTTCTCCCCTCTTCGTTAAAGCGCTTCCGGTTGGTGGATGAACTGCGCGCGGATCACCGAAGCGTCTCGGCACCGCAGACTTACGAACGCAAACCCAAGAGCACAACCTGTCGCCGGGCTGGCGTATCCACAGGGAAAGCGCCGGCGCGTGCCCTTCCGGCACGAATGTCGGCGCCTCCGACACTTGAAGGAGGACGCAGCGCCTGCCGGTGCGGCCCGAAGGGCCGGGCGCTTTGTCCAGC
>JBCCFX010000152.1:0-10059 GCA_039029515.1 Planctomycetota bacterium | reverse complement strand
GTAGGGCGGGGGCTGTGCCCCCGCCGACGAACGGCGGATGGTGGATCACGGCGGCCTGAAAGCCCGCCCTACGGGAGCGCGATGCGGGCGGTATGTCGACTCGCCGGCATCGGCGAGTCAACGCACGCCGCTCGAGGACGGCGGGTTCGGAGAACCCGCCCTACGGGAGCTGCGCTCAGACGTGGCGTTCCAGAGACCAACACGGCGGGGGCACACCCGCCGCCCTACAGGAGCGCATGAAAAAGCCGGTCGCGAATGCGACCGGCTGGGTGGGTGAGTCAGTGCGTTGTTCGAAGATACCGAGTTCAGCAGAACCCGGCCTACGGGAACTGCCCTTCATACAGCCGTCCGTGTTAGCCAGGCAGCTTGTCGAGGACCTTGTCGACGAGGCCGTACTCGTTCATCTCCGTCGCGGACAACCAGAGGTTGCGCTCGCAGTCTTCGGCGACCTTCTCGGCGCTCTGGTCAGTCGTCGTGGCGTACAGGTCGTAGATCATCTCACGCAGACGCAGCATTTCGCGGGCTTCGATTTCGAGATCAGTCGCCTGACCTTCCATCACGCCCGACAGCAACGGCTGGTGCATGAGGTTGCGAGCACGCGGCAACGCGTAACGCTTGCCCTTGGTGCCGGCGGTGGCGATGAGCGAACCCATCGAAGCCGCCTGACCAATGATGTACGTGCAGACGTCAGCAGGCACGAAGCGCATCGTGTCGATGATGCCCATGCCCGCGGTGACGGATCCGCCCGGCGAGTTGATGTAGAGGCTGATGTCGGCGTCGGCATCCTCATTGGCGAGGAAGAGCAGCTGCGCGACAACAAGGTTCGCCATCTCGTCGTGGATCGGGCCGCCGACGAAGATGATGCGATCGTTGAGCAGACGCGAGAAGATGTCGTATGACCGTTCACCACGGCCGGTCTTCTCGATAACGATGGGCACAAGCGTTGACATTGGTGTCGTGTTCCTCAAAGCGCTCGCGAAACGAGCGTCGTAGATCGATCAGTCGTTCTTCTTCTTGTCCTCAGTCGGATCAGGCAGCTGGAAGACCTCATCGACGAGGCCATAGTCCTTGGCTTCCTGAGCGGAGAAGAACTTGTCGCGCTCGGAATCCTTGGCGACCTGTTCGAGCGGCTGCCCGGAGTGTCGTGCGAGGATCTTGTTGAGCGTCTGCTTCGCCTTGATGATCTGCTCGGCCTGGATCTGGACGTCGGTCGTCTGACCGGTCACGCCCCCGTACGGCTGATGGATCATTACCTTGGCGTGCGGGAGGATGTGGCGTCGACCCGGCTTCCCCGACGCAAGCAGCACGGCACCGCCTGAGTACGCTCGTCCAATGCAGAACGTGGCGACATCAGAGCTGATGAACTGCATGGTGTCGTAGATGGCAAGGGTGTCATCCACGGAGCCGCCGGGGCTGTTGATGTAGAAGTTGATCTCCTGCCCGCGCTTCTGGTCTTCGAGATACAGCATCTGCATCATGACGCGAGCGGCGGACGCCTGATTGATCTCGCCGACCAGGAAGACGACTCGATTCTCGAGCATGAGCTCATCGAGTGTCATCTCACGCGTGCGCTGGTACTGCACGGAGGCGACGGGAGCGATCGGCTGTCGGGCCAGATCGGGAGAGGAGTGCGCTGACGAATAGTCGAATGGATTCAAGGCTGATCTGCCTTCCTTGGATCGCAAGGGGAAAGTCGCATGCCGTCAGCGGGCGTCGATCAGGAACTTCCCGACCGTTCATCACCTGTGACGGCGGCGCATGATAGGCGCGAGGGTTGTATCGGCAAGCGGCGAGCAGGACATGACTTCGCGCGCGATAACTCGTTCAGAAGTCCTGATCGAATTCATCGCCGGACATCGGCATCGGCGGACGTGTCTCGCTGGCGTGGAGGCCTTCGTAATCGCTGGGCAGAACGACGGCAAATGTCGTGCCTGAACCGACTTGCGATCGAACGGTGATCGTGCCGCCGTGCTCTCTGACGATCTTCCGTGAGACGGAGAGGCCGAGTCCGGTGCCGCGTTGGCCTTTGCGACTGACGAAGGCCTCGAAGATGTCTTCCTGCCATTCCGGCGGGATTCCCGGGCCGTTGTCGGTGACCTCGAGCCGGGCCGTATGGTCGGCACCGTCGTACTGGCTGCGGATCGTGATGAGGCCTTCGCCGGTGGCGACAGCTTCGATCGCGTTGGTGATCAGGTTCATGAGGACCTGATGGATGGCGTTGGCATCCACGGGCATCGGCGGCATGTTGGGGTCGAGCTCGGTGATGACGCCGGCGCCGACCTTCTCGAACGGCGTGCGCAGGAGTTCGACGACCTCCATGATGAGGCCGTTGAGATCGGTGAGTTCAATATCCAGCGTGCTCGGCTTGGAGTAGGCGAGCATGTTGAGGGTCAGCCGGACGATGCGATCGAGGTTGCGCGCGAGGATCGGCCAGCCTTCCTTCGCGAGCGCGAGGTCATCGCGGTTGAGTGCGAGTTCGACGGCATCCGCGCCGCCGCGCAGTCCCTGGAGGATGTTCTTGATCGAATGGCTGAGCGATGCGACGGCTTCACCCATCGCCGCGAGGCGTTCGACCTGCACGCGCGATGCCACGATCTCGCCACTGAGGAGCGTGAGTCCCGTGTGTTGTCCGACGGCGGTGAGCAGGCGCAACTGTGAATCGGTGAACGTGAAGTTCGCGAGCGATGAGTCGATGTGGATCACGCCGAACGTGCGGTCGGCGGCGACGATGGGCACGCAGACGGCGGAGCGAATGCCGTAGTCTCGAACGGAGTCGCCGCTGCGGAAGCGGTCGTCGTTCATCGCGTTGGTGGCGAGGACACCTTCGGAGTGTTCGAGCGTGTGCCGGATGATCGTTCGGCTGACGGGAATGCGTCCTTCATCGACGGTCTTCGGTCGTTCGCGGTAGCGCATGACGGCTGGGTCGAGCGCGCCATCGACGTCGGAGCCGAGCAGGATGAAGCCGCGATCGGGACGGAATTCCTCGAAGATGAGATCCATGATGCGTTCGAGGAGTTCGCCGCGATCGAGCGTGCCGCTGGTGAGCGCGTGGAGGTCGTAGATAACGCGGAGGTGATCCATGGCGGCGGCGACGGGATCGGGCGCGGCGAGGATCATGGAGTCGCTGTTGGTGAGCGTGCGTTCGACGGTGACGTCGAGCGCATCGGCATTGATCATCTGGAGGGTGCTGGCGCGTGGACCATCGTGGCTGCCGACGAAGAGCAGGAGCGTGGAGCCGCAGCGGATCTGATCGCCGGGCGCGAGTTCCTTGCGTTCGCCATGGAGTCGATGTCCGTTGAGAAATGTACCGTTGGCGGATTCGAGGTCGCGGATGAACCACGCATCATCATCGGGGGTGAGTTCGGCGTGGCGTCGGCTGACGGTGGTATCGGTGATGGGCAGCGCTTCGGACGAGCGGCCGATGAGTTGCGGTTCGCCGGCGGGGAGTTCGAACCGTCGACCGCGATCGGCGCCCTGGATGACGTGAAGCACGAGCATGCGATTCACATCGTAGGGGATTGGCGGACGGGATTCGCGTCGCGATTGTTCCCGGACGTGCTGATGTTGTTGGAGCAGCTTGTCAGCGTGGCATCGGGGCGAGATTGGCAAGCGGTGGCGCGCGGGACGGGCCTATAACGTCGCACCGCATGGAATCGGATGGCGTCACCCAAGGCGACGCGAGAACAGGTCGATGTGGTATCGGAACCGGCAATTCCCGCCGGCCTGACCCGGACGTCAACGATGCAACCTCTTCCCGGCCCTGAATTCAAGCGACGGCTGCAGCTCAACCCGACCGAGCAGCTTCGTCTCATTGAGACGCTGGATGATGATCCGGATCTGCTTCCACCGACGCGATCGACAGTTCGGTACGACTTCAGTCGACGCGACCTGCCGTTCACGGTGGTGCATATGGATGGTTTCGTCAGCAGCTTCCTGGTGTACGGGCGCAACATTTCATCGCAGGGACTGAGCATTCTGCACGGCGGATATGTGCATCCGGGGACGCTGTGTCGGATCATCCTGCCGTTGGTCGTTGGTGGCGGGATCACGGTTGAGGGCACGATTCGTCACTGTCGCCTGGTGCAGGATTCATGTCACGAGATCGGCATTGAGTTCGACAAGGCGATTCGCGTGCGAGAGATTCTTGGCGCGCGACTTCCCGAAGAGGTCACGAAGCAGGACGCCGCAGAAGCGCCGCGTCACATTCAGCTTGCGGGCACGGTGCTGTTGACGGCGCCGAAGGGTCCGCTGCGCGACATGTTGCAGCGTCGGCTGGAAGAGAACGGCCTGACGGTGCAGGCCGCAGCGAGTGCGATGTCGAGCGTGAACGCGGTGCGCCGCGGTCGGCCGGACGTCGTGCTGCATTCACTGATTCAGATGAACGATGATGGCGCGTTCGGCATGCAGGACTTGCGTGATGCGGGGTATGACGGCCCGATCATCGCGTTGACCGCGGATGCGCGGCCGGAATCGCACGTGTCAGTGCTCGCCGGCGGGGCGTCGTCGGTGCTGGTACAGCCGGTGGCGCATGAGGAGTTGCTGGCGCAGTTGATGTCGTATCTGGGTCCATTGGATCCGCCATCGGTGTTGGAGTGCACGGCGCGCGATCGGCGTGAGGTCCGCGAGCTTCTGCCGTCGTATCTGGAGTTCGTGCATCGTGCGGCGGAACGGCTGGAAATGATGACGGAGTCGACGCAGCGCGATGCGTTGCGTGAGGTGTGTCAGTACTTACGAGCGATGTCGGTGGAGTATGGATTCGTACCGATTGCGGCGGCGGCGCATCGTTCGTTGCGCACGTTGAACCAGCCGGATGACGCGGATGGCATCGGGACTTCGATCGGCCAGTTGGCGTCATGGTGTCGCTCGGCGAGCGAGTGATGGGCTGTGGGCTGTGGGCTGAATCGTATCGCAGCACGAACGCCGAGTCTGAGGCGTCTTCGCCGAAGGCTCGGGTCTCTTCGATTCCAACCCGGGCCTTCGCGTCGCTCAGACCCGGCGTTCCGGATGAGGAACATGCAACGCGCCACCATTGATGAGTCGGCGCACACCGCTCGAAGACGGCGGTCGCCGCGGCGACCGCCCTACGCGGACTTCGTTGTCGAAAAGTCAACGCGGTGGGGGCACAGCCCCCGCCCTACGGGGACTCGCTATCGACAAACGAACAACGATGAACGATCGACGGCGTTCGCCGCGGCGACCGCCCTACGGGAGTCGGTGCGGTGCATGCAACAGCCGGGAGATCAACACGGCGGGGATACAATCCCCGCCCTACTGAGAGCTGACAGCTGAAAGCGAATAGCTCATCACGCCGTCGCAGCGGCTTCGACGCCGAGTGCGGCGGCCATGGCACTGCCGAGTTGTGCGGGGCTTTCGGCGACGTTGACGCCGCACGAACGCAGGATGTCCATCTTCGCCTGTGCGGTGTCGTCACTGCCGCCGATGATCGCGCCGGCATGACCCATGCGCTTGCCCTTCGGCGCGGTGCGCCCGGCGATGAACGCCACGACCGGCTTGGTCATGTGCTGCTGAATCCACGTGCCGGCGTCGGCTTCGTCGCTGCCGCCGATCTCGCCGATCATCACGACGCCATCGGTATCGGGATCATTGTTGAACATCTCGAGGAGTTCGATGTAGTTGAGTCCCTTGACGGGATCGCCGCCAATGCCGACGCATGTGGTCTGTCCGAGACCGAGGACGGACGTCTGCCAGACGGCTTCGTAGGTCAGCGTGCCAGACCGGCTGATGATGCCGACGCCTTTGCCGGTCGGCGCATCGGCTTTCGCCTGATGGATGTAGCCGGGCATGATGCCGATCTTGCAGCCGCCTTCGAAGGTTGCGTTAGCGCCTTCGCCGGCGACGCGTCGACCTGGCGTGATGACGCCGGGACAGTTCGGGCCAATGAGGTGCACATCGGGATAGTCGACGAGGGCTGACTTGACGCGCACCATATCCTGGACGGGGATGCCTTCGGTGATGGCGCAGATGACGCTGATGCCGGCGTCGGCGGCTTCGAGAATGGAATCCGCAGCGAACGGCGGCGGAACGAAGATCATCGTCGCGTCAGGTTGCACAGCGCTGACGGCGTCCTGCACGGTGTTGAAGATCGGCAGGCCGTTGTCATCCTTCAGGCCGCCTTTGCCCGGCGTGACGCCACCGACCATCTTCGTGCCGTAGTCGAGGCAGCCTTTGGTGTGGAACGCGCCGGCGGAGCCGGTGATGCCCTGACAGATGACCTTGGTATCGCCGTTGATAAGGATGGACATGACTGCTCCAGAATGACCATGAACGCGTGCGGACCGTGCGAAACACCGAGAATAATGGCACCAGCGGGCGACGGCTACGGGAAGCCGGCCCACACGTGCAAGCTTTTGAGGATTCAGGCCGACTTCTCAGGCAGCGACGCGGTTGGACGCAGGTCAACCCTGCGGCGAATAGGACTCGAAGTACCGAACGGTGCGTTCATCCTGTCCGATCGTGGACTTGTTGAGATCACCGATCGAGACGAGGCCAATCACGCGCTGATCGGCATCGACCACCGGCATGTGCCGGATATCGCGTTCCCGCATCACGAAGCCAACTTCGTTGAGTGGCGTCTCCGGTCGAGCGACCACAACCGCGGTGGTCATGACGGATTCGATGGGAATGACCGCAGGGTCGAGGCGACGTGCGACAACACGCCGAAGAAGATCGCGCTCGGTGAAGATCCCGACGAGCCGTTCACCCTCGACGACGACGACCGACCCGATGTGACGGGTATTCATGAGGTCGACCGCATCGAGCACCATCGATGATGGGCTGACGGTGATGAGTTCAGCAGACTTTCGGGTCATCAATGCCGCGGCGGTTGGCATATCCAGGCTCCTTCAACGACGGACGGTGCAGTGTAGGCAGCGTCGACGCGCTCCATCGCGTCACGATACCCGAGTCCAGACGGGAATCGACGGCGCCATTGTGTCCACACACCACGGCGGGCTGTCGAATGATCGTAAGTTCATGCTGCCAAAAGAGTTGTATCGCAAACTACGTACTTTTGACCACATGCCCTCCACAGGCGAGGCATACGGGTTCTGTGGTCCGGTCCCGGCCTGAGCAACACGTGTTCGCCCCACCGGGATCCGAACTCTCGATGCCAAAGCCGGCCATCGATGGATCTTCATCGATGTCTCTGCGGACGTTTGAGAATCTGCGCGCGACGGTAGACGAACGACCGATAACTCGGCGCCGCCGCCGGTGGATTGCGACGATGTTCGCGCAACGTTCTCCGAACGCATGTGCGTCGAACACATCATTTGCCGGGTACGGCGAGCTTGGGATCTGCAACGAGTGTGAAGTCGATAGACGATTCCGCAATGGCCTTCGTCTTTTCATCGCGCACGCGAATCTTGAGGTGATACTTGCCGACACCAAGCGTGCTTGGAATCTCAATGACCTGCGCGAGAAAGAAGTCCGTGCGCTTCTTCGTGGATCGATCGACCGCAAGCTGCCAGTCTTCCTTCATCACCGGAATGCCATCGCGGTCGGTGTAGATCACGATTTCGCGCGAGAGTTCGGTGATCCACTCGTTCGTGGCGTTGATCTCGCTGAGGTAGTTTTCGACCTCGACGTACAGGCCGAAACGCGTGTTCTGACGGGCGAGGAACGAACGGTTCGTGATGCGATCGAAGTTGCCGAAGTTGCGAACTGCGGTGCAGAGCTCGACGCGATTGATCGTCAGTTGAGGCTGTACCACAAGCTTTTTTCGCAGCTGGTCGACCGATGCCACGATGACCGCTTCGGAATCAACATCGCCTTCGAGGTCACGACCGAGCTGCGCGAAGAATGCCTGAAGCTCGGCAAAGATCTCGCGCTCACGCTCCGTGAGATTCGGAATCATCGCGGGATCAATGGCGCGATCCGAATCAACCATCGACAATCCCGCAAGCGCGATGAGTTCCTTCATCGGGGTGTCGCCAAGCGCAGCGTCGCCGTACAGTTCGCGCGTCAACTCGTTGAGCAACATCGGTCTCGATTCAAGTTGCGTACTTATGGCGTCCAGTGATGTTGACAATGGCGGCGCGTCCGGCAACGCGTCCACTTCAACGGTGCCGGGCGGATCCATGAACATCACCGACTGTTCGAATTCGTCTTGCGTCGTTGACGACGGCGCTTCGGTTGGCGCCGAAGAAGCGACGACGGTGGTGGGATCGTTCGGCCGGCCCCAATCCACATTCGTCCGACGCGTTGGTGCCGCGTCACGCGCTGTCCGGTCATCGATCGCGATGTCAGTTGATGCGCTTGTCGCGCCGTACGCGTCCGGGTTGACGAGGTCCGGCCGCTGCCTGAAGAACTCGGCGTCTGCATCGGTCAGGGCCTGGATCTCCGCGACGGTCATCGCATCATTGGCTGGCGGCTCGTCGAGGCTGACATCCGCAACGCGCTCCGGCTGATTGGAATGGGCGATCACGGTCCCGTCCGGCTTCCCGGCTGAACTGCAGCCCACCGCCATCAAGCCGGCAGTCAACAACAACACCATTGATTCAACGCGTGGTCCGGGCATCATCGCCTCCTGCGATCTGCGTGGCCATCCTGGCCGTTTCGATGCGTGGGCGCAGCAGAGCATCTCCGCTTTGCTACGCGCTCCGTGACATGCTATCGGCAATCTGCACGGTCAGCGCTTCAAGACTCCGTGCAGGAAGTCCGATGCCGGACTTGCCGTTGCGGTCGGTTTCGATGGCCGCATGGAACAGCCGGGACGCGGTCTGCGGGTCAATCTGCTCGGCGAAGCCGAGGATGGCGTTCTTTGATGGACCCCAGAGTTTCAGCTGTTTGGCGACCGTGGCGGCGGGCATCTTCTCTTCGCGAAGCCGGGATGCGACGTACACCTTGCGCATGAGATCGCAGACCGCCCAGGTGATCGGCACTTCAGACTGCCGGGAAATCGTCAGCAGTTCGCGCAGTTTGCGGACAGCAAAGCCGGCGTCGCCGGTGAGGATCGCCTCTTGAATCGCCCATGCCTGTTCTTCGCGGCTGAGGCCGACCATTTCGACGACGTCATCCCGCGTGACCTCAGCGCGGTCACCGACGAAGCTCGCGAGCTTGCCGATCTCCACATCGAGCCTTGCGAGTTCGACGCCAATGCGTTCGACGAGCAACGTTGCCGCCGGTCTGGCCAGGTCGACTTCATAGCGTTTCTTCGCCCGTGCGATGCACCATGTCATGGCGGTGGCGGGCGTCGGCGGCTCGACCTTCATGATCGTGCCGACCTTGTTCACGAGCGTATCGAGCTTGCTCTTGCGCCAGGTTTTGGCCCGGAGCAGCAGGGTTGCGTGCTCTACGGGTTCGGCGGCGTAGCGTTCGATACCCGAGCGATTCGTGACACGACCCGCGGTTCCATCGCCCTTGTTCGCGAGGAATTCATCGGCGTGATCGACAACGACGAGCTTGTGCGATTGCATGAGGCCGTAACTGCGCAGCTCATCGAGGATCGTCGCGAGGTCGGCCGATGCGCCGTCGAACGTGAATTGCTCGATGTCGCCGTGGGCATCGCGCAGGAGATCGGCAAAGCGCTTCGTGTGCTCGGGAATCAGGTAGGGATCGTCGCCGGCAAAGACAACGATGCGCATGTCGGCAGTCAGCACTGGCGGCTTCGCTTTGGCCATAGCACTAGGGTAGTTGAGGGAATCGGGATGCGGGGTTTGGGATTCGGGTTTGATTCGAGGATTCCCCAATCCCGAATCCCGAATCGCTCATCCCGTCCTACTCCCAATCCTTCCCGCGATTGCGTTTCCGTTCGCCGCGGCGTTTCTTGGCCTGGATCCGGCGTTCAATCATCGCCTTGCTCGGCTTGGTGCGGATCCGTGGCTTGGGCCGGATCAATGCTCGACGCACCAGATCACGAAGCCGCTCGATCGCCTCCTCGCGATTCCGACGCTGCGACCGCGTGGTGTCGGCGTGAATCACGATGTCATCGTCGGACGTCAATCGATGACCGGCGAGATCGCGCAATCGACGCCGGGCGTGATGATCCATGCCCTGAATCACGTCGACCGGCACGCGCAGCGTCGCCCGCGTGCTCACTTT
>JBCCFX010000151.1:0-10173 GCA_039029515.1 Planctomycetota bacterium | reverse complement strand
GGGGTGAGCGCTCGCCGTTCGCCCGTGCCTTTAGGGGTTTGGCTCTGTGTGGTTGGGGGGGGGGGGGCCCCCCCCCGGCCCCCGGTCTGGGTAGCCGGGGGGGGGGGGCCACCCCCCCCGCCCTACAGCGAGCGCTCACGATGCCGGGTTCAGCAGAACCCGGCCTACACGAATGCCGCTCTCGCCCCACAGCCCATAACCCAACACCCAAAACCGACTTTCTCTCGATTTCCCCTTGCATGGGCGGTCAGTCCATTCCATGATGATAGTGAACGCTAACTTATGGAGCTTCACGATGACCGCTGTCGCCGACCTCATGACCGCCCCTGCCGCCCGCCCTGTCTTCACCCTCCGCGCTCGCGAATCCGCCGATGCGAAGCTGCCCGCCAAGGCGGGTTTCGACATCCGTGATGCGGGACATGGCATGCTCGAGGCTGGCCAGGTCGCAGGACGCTGGTCGGTCGCTCGTCGGCACGTGCTGATGAGCCTCATCACCAAGCTGCCCGGCACACGGTTCAAGTCGAAGCTCTTCAAGCGACTGTTCGGCCTCACGATGGGTGAGAACGTCGGCCTCGCGCACGGCGTCATGCTCGATCCATATGACCCGACCATGGTCACCATCGGCGATGACGTGCTCATCGGGATGGACACCAAGATCTTTGTCCACGTGTTCACGCTCAATCGTCAGCGCGTGCGACCGGTGACAATCGGCAACAACGTCACCATCGGCGGCTTCTGCCGGATCGCTCCCGGTGTGACGATCGGTGATGGTGCTTCGATTGCGCCGGGCACGTTCGTGACACGCGATGTGCCGCCGGGCGCGATGGTCATGCCGCCGAAGATGGAAGTGCGGAAGCGCGATTAGGGGATCGGAATTCGGGGTTCGGATCCCGTAGGCCGGGTTCTGCTGAACCCGGCATCTTCGAATCGCGGGGCACGCACATGGTGTGATTCTTGTAGGCCGGCTTCGCCGAAGCCGGCATGGTCGAGTGCCGGTTGACGATCGTTCATCATCAACTCGAGCCTTCGGCGAAAACGCGTCAGACTCGGCGTTATTCGATTCTGATCGGACACTTCGCGTTGCTCAGTGTCGGCGTGGGAGGCGAGCCGAAAGCGCGAGCGCCCGGCATGGCCCGCGCTGGCGCTTGGGCCTCGTAAGAAACGCCGGGTCTGAGCAACGCGAAGGCCCGGGTTTGTGATGATGCGTCGTGGATTTAACACGGCGGGGGCACAGCCCCCGCCCTACTTGTGCGAACGAAAGCCATGCCGGTCGCCGCGGCGACCGGCCTACAGGATTGACGATCGAAATCCCGCTCGATACCAGGACGCCGAATCCCGAATCGCAAACCCCGAATCCCAGTCTGTAAAAACAAACGCGAGGCCGCCGGAGCGACCTCGCGTTGAAGAATCAGTGAAACGTGAACGACGGTTTACGCGGGGCAGGGACCGAAGTTGTTGATGACGTTCAGCAGGTCATCGATGTTCACGATGTTGTTGCCGAAGGTACCGTCACCGTTGTCCGGAGCACTGTCGCACGGGCCGCCAGCAGCGCCGAAGCTGTTGATGACTTCCAGGAGGTCATCGATGTTGGTCACGTCGTTGCCGAACGTGCCGTCACCGTTGTCCGGGGAGCAGTCGGTCGGGCACGGGGTGCCGAGCGGCATACCTTCCGGGCCGTCCACGGACGCGGTCAGCGTGCTCGGGCCGGTGCCACCCTTGTAGAGACCGATTTCCGAGTCAGCCGCGACCGGACCTGAGTCAGCGTCGAAGCTGAAGGTGTAGGTCGTACCCCAACGCAGTGCGTTGGCGTTCTGGTCGGACGCGAACGAATCGGTTGACCACTCGATGAAACCACCGGAGGTATCGACGGACCAGTCGGTACCGCTGATGTTGTCGTTCCAGTCCGAGGAACCGGTCGTCTTGTTGACGCGGTCGCCACTGTGGTAGTGGACGTCGTGGAAATCGATGTTCGAAAGCGTGACGCCTTCACCGACGGGGACGCGGAAGGACTGACCACCGCGATCCGAGTTCAGGTTGTGGACGGCGTAGACATAGGTCCAGGTGCCATCACCGTTGTCGGTGACCTTGTACCCGACGTGGAAACGACCACCGTTGCCGAGGCCATCTTCGTTTTCCGTGACCGGAACGATGACGACGGACGGATCAGCTTCCTGCCAGCCGTAGATGGCCGGGGTGAACGGACGCATGGATGCCTGACCGCTCGACGGCTGACCATTGAAGCCAACGCCGAAGATGCTGGTGTTGGTGACGCTCACCCAGCGGTAGGACGCGTTGTTGTAGCGGTTGGCCAGCGGCTCATCGTGCGTGACGAGGTGGATCTCCGCGAGGTACGTCGCGCCAGCCTGAATGAGGTCACGGTCGACAAGGACGCGACCGGCGAGCACGTTGCCGTTGCTCACGTTCGGGCCGTCCGGCGTGAGGAAGACTTCGTCATGGACGCGGTTGGCGCCTTCACCCTGCGGGTTGATTTCCCAGCGGGGGCCGATGCCGAACTGGTCGCCGTTGAGGCCGGCCCAGTAGGTGTCTGCACAACCGATACCCAGCGTGTTGCAGTTGGTCGACTGGCAAGCGCCGCAGGTAAATTCGCTGACCGCACAGAACGAGTGCTTTGGCCAACCGGTGGCGATCTGCTCGAAGCGACCCTGATAGATTCGGTACAGGGCCGGTGAGATGATCGGGTTGCGTGCGTTGTTCGGCGTGTCAATCCATTCCGCCTGCTGGTCGCCGATGTTGCAGCTGGTGTTCGCGATGGCGAACGAGCTGAACGTCGTGCCGCTGACGGTGGCGGCGCCGTAGTAATCAAAGTCATCGCTGCCGCTACCAAACGACGTCAGACCAAGACGGCTCGGATAAATGTCCGGGCCAATGCTGCCCGCCATCACACCTGCACCGGCGCTGGTCAGACACAGCGCAGAAAGGATGTGAAATAGCCGGGCTCGAGTGAGCTTCTTCATCATGGAGTCTCCAATTCCTCGACTTGCTTCCGAAGTGGGGGGATACAGAGGCAGCCCCGGATTCCGAGGAGCCCTGCTTCAGTGCCTATGCCGATATGGACCGACCACTGCGGTCCTCTTCCGATTTAACCATTTTCTCAGGTCTTATTGCCCGGTCAAGCCCGAAGGCTGAATCCGCTACACTTCGACGCCCATGGCTTTGATGACCGTCGCCAACGTTCGCCATCAGTACGGCACCCGGATCGTCCTCGACGGAGCGACGCTGTCCATTGATGAGGGTGAGAAGATCGGTTTTGTGGGCCGGAATGGCACCGGTAAGTCCACGCTGATGCGGGCGATGCGCGGCGAGCTGACGCCTGATCACGGGGCGATCCAGGTCCGCCGAGGTGCCCGGGTGGGCTATCTGAGCCAGCATCCCGATCTTCCCCACGATGCCTCGGTTCGCGATGCCGCCGCCATGGCTTTCGATGATCTCTATCAGCTCCACAAGCGGCTCGACCAGGTCTTTGAGGCCATGGCGACCGCCGACGGCGATGAGCTGGACAAGCTCATGAAGCAGCAGGCGCGGCTCGAATCCGAAATCGAGGCCGCCGGCGGCTACGCGATCGACCACCGCATCGACGCGATGCTGCACGGTCTCGGGTTCGACGATGCGCAATTCACACAGCGTGTCGGCAGCTTGTCAGGCGGTCAGAAGGGCCGTCTCGGCCTTGCCCGGCTGCTGCTCGAAGCGCCGGACCTGCTGCTGCTTGATGAGCCGACGAACCACCTCGACATCACCGGCCGTCAGTGGCTCGAGAACTTCCTTGCTGACGAATACACAGGCGCGGTTCTTGTCGTCTCGCACGATCGCTGGCTGCTCGATCGCGTGGTGTCGTGCATCGTGGAAATCGAAGCGGGGCAGATTCGGGAGTATCCGGGCAACTACCACAAGTACGTCGCGCTGCGCGAAGAGCGGCAACTCACGCAAGCGCGCGTGTTCGACAAGCAGATGGACAAGATCCGACAGGAAGAAGCGTTCATTCGCAAATACAAGGCCGGACAGCGCGCCAAACAGGCGCGCGGGCGCGAGTCTCGTCTCGAACGATTCAAGCGCGACCAACTGGTTGAACGACCGATCGAGCTCGATGTCATGCGCTTGTCACTGCCGAAAGCGCCGCGGTCCGGCGAGATGGTGATCGCCGCCGAAGGACTCTCCAAGTCGTACGGCGACCTCACCCTGTTTCACAATCAAGACCTGTTAATCTCACGCGGCGATCGTGTCGGCGTGATCGGCCCGAACGGAGTCGGGAAGACGACCCTCATCAAGTGCCTGCTTGGCGACGTTGCACAGGACGATGGTGACGTCCGACTAGGTTCCCGGCTGAGCGTCGGTTACTTCCGGCAGACGCAGGAACATCTGGATCTCACGCTGACGGTCTGGCAGTATCTCCAGTCAGTCATCGTGGCGCTGGAAGGCAATGGCGTCCGCGCGTCGGAACAACAGGCACGGGATCTCGCCGGCGCGTTTCTGTTCAGTGGTCCTGAGCAGGACAAGCATCTCGTTGATCTCTCCGGCGGTGAACGCAGTCGCGCCGTCCTGGCGGGTCTCGTCGCTGGTGCTCACAACCTGCTGGTCCTGGATGAGCCGAGTAACCACCTCGATATTCCTTCGGCGGAGCGCCTGGAGCAGGCGCTATCGATGGACTCCGGCTATGACGGCACCGTGCTCCTGATCAGCCATGACCGAACGCTGCTTGATCGCGTCTGCGATCAGTTGATCATCTTCAACGCGCCCGACGATGTCACGCTGTTCACCGGGACGTATAGCCAGTGGATCGAAAAGCAGGCCGAGCGTGCGGCGGAAGCGGCCGCAGCGCAGCGTGAATCAGCGCAGCGGGAGCGGAAAGACCGAAAGTCATCGTCGCCGTCCATGCCGAAGAAGGCGGCTGATTCGTCATCCAATCCACTCGCGAAGTTGTCGTTGACGAAACTTGAGCAGCGCATTGAAGCAATCGATGAGCGCATCGGTGCGATCGATGCATCGATGTCCGATCCCGAGGTCTACCGGGACGGGGCGAAATGCAAGGCCTTGAGTCAGGAACGCGAGTCGCTGGTCGCGGAGCGCGGTCCGCTCGAAGATGAATGGGCGCGTCGCGCAGATGGTTGACGGTTGGTCGCCGATCGTTGCGCGGTGATCGTTAAGCGAACACGGCCCGCATCATGAGATAGGGCCGTGTGCGCTCTTCCGAGTGGGTCACTCGAATCCGAATCCTGTCATACGAAGGTCAGGCACTGCGATAGAGCACGGTGCCGGTGTCATCAACCAGTTCCCATTGTGCCGAAGCAAGCAGGTCGCGGTCCGGGGCACGATCAATCTCGATGCCGGACAAGCCGCGTGCCTGTTCGTAGGCGAACTGGCCGTACACACGATCACTCGCGGTATCGCGAAGTCGTAGGGTAAACGTCTGATCCTGGGGCAGGCCGTGGCTGAACAGAGCAACGTGTGATTCGCCATCAGCATCTTCGCGAATGACCGCCCACACCGTCGCTTCATACTGAGCGCTGGTTGGTCGCAGGGTCACGACCTGTGCGGTTTCGTTGGCGATGTAGTCATCCCAGAGGTCCGTGCCGAGCACGGTGCTGATGTCGTTGCCGAGTTGAATGTTCAACGCGGTCTGTGTGATCAATTGGTTCTGCTGGTACGTCTGGTTGCCGAAGTAGGCGAGCACGACAGCAACGGCAGCGAATACGAATGCGGCAGCGCGCCAGAACTGGCCGGCCATGCTGAGCTTCAGGCGTTCGCTGATCGGTGTGTTTCGTGCATCGCGACGTCGACCGATTCGCGCGATGGGCTGGAGGCGTCGGTCATCGGCCTCGATGGCCTGATTGACGGCGCGAAGGACGCGTCGACGAAGGTCCGGCGATGGTTCTTCTTTCGGCAGCAGATTCTCGTCACTGACGAGTTCCGCCTGCAATGCAAGGACTTCATCCTGCACCGCTGGCGTCGCGTGGTGCACAGATCGTGTGTACAGCGCAGACTCGTATTCGTCGAGCAGGCCGAACGCGTCCAGCGCGGCAAGTTCAAGCAGCATATCTCGCGACATTGGTTCAGATGAGTTCATCGCCCGTACTCCACATTCAAGACACCACGCCTACAACTCTCACATACGTTCGGACGAATGGGAACTTCACAGTTGTCATGAATTGAATTGCCCATGCACCGTTTCCTTCCCCTGTTTCCGACGTCCTTCTCTTCCGCGTCGACCAACTCAGCCTTCGGACATGAGATCCGTTCTGGCTGATTCCCGCAGCCGCGCCAACCCGCGGCTCAATGCTGACTTGACCGTGCCCAGCGGGGCATCGATCTGTTCACTGACTTCCCGCAATGTGAACCCGTGCAGATACGCACGCTCGATGACCAATCGCTGCAGTTCCGGCAACTCGGCAACGCGGGCAAGCAAGCGCTTGTTGCGTTCATCGTCCAGTGCCGGACCATCCGGGGCGACGGCGGAATCGGATTCCGTGTAGTCGCCATCAAGGACGGAGAAGTCGGGCCGAACTGCTTTGCGTCGGAGTCGGTCAATGAGGTGGCGTCGCGCGATCAGCATGACCCAGGTGACGAGTTTGGCGCGTCGGGGGTCGTAACGGTCGGCGGTCTGCCACAGTCGAACAAAGATCTCCTGAATCGCGTCATCCGCTTCCGCCTGCGTCGGCAGGAGCTGACGAGCCACCTTGTACACCAGCGACCCAAAACGGTCGTACAGCTCAGCGACGGCATCTTCGTCACCGGCTGCGATGCGATGCATCAGCATCCAATCTCGCTGGTCCATACTGACTATCCCCACGATCCGAACCACTATCCGAGGCCCAAATCGTTTTGGTTCCATGTGATACGACGATTCAGCATAGGAGCCAAGATTCCCGCAGAATCCAAACAAAGTACGAACAGGCCTTCGGAACCCGATGGAATACCAACACCACCTTGACCAATTCTTGTGATTGAGGGCTCGGATTCTCGGAAATGGAAATAGACTACGGGGGTGTGAAACGTGACGGGGCGCCGGCTGGCGACTCGTGGGGACTCGGATAAGCACAGCGTGAAGTCGCCAGGATTGCGACCAACGCCAAGAAGGACGGGCATCGGTCACACGACTGATGTGAATGCCATGACAGGATTGACCGGGCAGCAGACCGGGCTGGCCTTCCGACCACACAGTGGCGGGCGATCGCCACGCGCAGATCGTGCCGGTTTCAGCATGGTTGAGTTGCTGGTCGTACTTGCGGTCGTCGTCATTCTGACCAGCTTCCTCATGCCGGCGATCGGACATGTTCGCGAAAACGCGAACCGGATCGTGTGCGCTTCAAACCTTCGGCAGATCGGTACGGCGATGGTGCAATTCGCCGGTGATAACAAAGATCGATTGCCATTCTCCGATGCGCTTGAGCCTGGCGGCGACGGTCCACTGGAACTCATGGCATCCCATCGTGGCGAGACCGGTGAAGCATGGGACGGTATTGGTCTGCTCTTTGAGGGCGGCTACTGCGGTCACGCCGGTTGCTTCTATTGCCCGAGCCATCACGGGACGCATACGTTCGACGAATATGAGGACGAGTGGCAGTTCCGGCTTGATGCCGAAAACGCCGGCACGTCCGTCGAAGGTCGGATCTATACGAACTACCACTATGCCGGACACCTCGAGTGGAGCGGCAAGCGCATGCCGCGACTCCTGTCACGCATGGACTCCAAGGATGCCTTGTCCACTGACGGTCTTCGTTCGCTCGCGGACTTCAACCACATCGTCGGCATGAATGTGTTGCGCGGCGATGGTTCGGTGAACTGGTACGAATCCGGCCAGCGCATCCGTCCGTTGCTTCCTGAGACTGATGACGAAGGCGAACTTGCCGTTGACCCGTTCGAATACGACGGACTGTGGCAAGAGGTGCAGGACTTCATCGACTGACGCACGGTCGTCGCATCGTTCCATATCATGCTCGTATGACTTCGACCTGTGTGATCACCGGCGTCGCCGGTTTTATTGGTTCACATCTCGCCGCCTCTATGTTGGCCGACGGCTGGCGCATCGTGGGGATCGACAACTTCGATCCTTATTACGATCGCGCATCGAAAGAACGCAATCTGCGCGAGATCGCACACGATCAACTTGTCGTGCACGAACTCGACATCCTCGATCGAGCACCGCTCATCGAACGGATTCGTGCGGAACGTCCGGCGCGCATCGTGCATATCGCGGCACTCGCCGGCGTGCGGCCAAGCATTCAGTCGCCGGAGCGCTTCGTGGCCGTGAACCTTGATGGGCTGACGAACGTCCTGGATGCGGCGCACGCCGCGTCATGCCGGTCGGTGCTGTTTGCGTCCAGCTCAAGTGTCTACGGGAATTCGACCGTCGTTCCGTTCCGCGAGGATGATCCCGTCAGCGCGCCGATCAGCCCGTACGCCGCGACCAAGCGCGCAGGCGAACTTCTGTGCCACACGTATCACCACCTGTTCGACATGTCGATCGCCTGCCTGCGTTTCTTCACGGTGTTCGGCCCACGACAACGCCCGGACCTTGCCATTCACAAGTTCATGAAGCTGATCGCGCACGGCGAATCTGTGCCGATGTTCGGTGACGGTTCGACGAGTCGTGATTACACGTACATCGATGACATCATTGCGGGTATTCGTGCGGCCGGTGATTGGGCGAATCCCGATACGCCACGATTCGGCATCTTCAATCTTGGTGGATCCACACCGGTCACACTGTCGGACATGATCGATCGAATTGCCCGCACGGTCGGCTCGCCGGCACAGATCGATCAGCAGCCGATGCAGCCTGGTGACGTCAATCAGACATATGCCGATCTGACGCACAGTTCGGCAACGCTTGGCTACGCGCCGACGATGTCGTTCGATGAAGGGCTCGTGCGACAGTGGTCGTGGTATCAGTCAGTGCACGCTTAGTGCGATCGTTCCAACCAGACCCGTTGAAGTCGATGTCGACCGTGGCCGGGATCATGCAGGTCATAGCGCTGCGCGCGCCACGGCGCGCGGATCAGCACATGATCGATGTGGTAGACGGGGCGTTCGCGCGGGAAGGTTGCGCTGTCGCCGAAACCAGCCTGATCGTAGGCGTGTTCATAATCGGGAAAGAGATGCTGCAGCGATGCGCTGCCGCGCGTGATGTTGAGATCGCCGATGACGAGATCCGGTCGGGGTTCGTTGGCGTTATCGAGCATGTCGCGCACGCGAGATGCAATTTCCCAGCGGTGGATCCGAGGATTGGATGGAAGATCGAGCAGCCAGATGGTGACAACGTCATCCGCGTCTGCGGCGGTTCGGAGGTGGATGGTCCAGCCGAAGAAGTTGCCGTTGCGCAGGATCGTCCGGTGCTCTACGAGTTCATGTCGGGTGATGACGGTGGCGAGTCCGACGGGATAGACGCGATACCCGTTGGCGCGCACGTCATCCATGGCCGGGTCGAGGAAGAGGCCGCCGGAATGCATGAGGATGGCCGCATCGCCGGTGAACGTCGTCGCCCACGCAGCGTGTGTGGCGCGAAGATGTGGAGCGGACATCGTGCATGTCCAGTGCACCAGTTCAAAGCCATCGGTAGCGGTGATGGGATCGTGCAGGATCGGGCCGCGTTGTTCCCATTCGGTGCGGTAGCCAAGGAGTCCGAGCGTCAGCACGATCCAGAACACGCATCGTGTAGCGCGGCCGCGTCGCGGTGGGAAGGGCATTGCCGCAATGAATGCGGCACAGGCGGCGAGTCCGATCGCAAGGACGGTCGGCATCCACCAGCACCATTGACTCCAGAGAAAGCGGTCCGTCAGGATGCGTCCGATGAGCCACGCCAGGATCGGGAGGAGCAGCGCGACTTGTATCGCGAGCGGAACGGAACGGAGGACTTTGACGAGCAGCCGCATAGCGCGTGGATTGTAACTCTACGCCGACACTGAGGCGTCTTCGCTGAAGTGTCGGATCTGGCCTGGCGCATGATCCGCACCTTCGCGGACTCAGGTGCGGCGTGGCGATGCGCACGCCGACACTGAGGCGTCTTCGCTGAAGTGTCGGATCCGGTCTGGCGCATGATCCGCACCTTCGCGGACTCAGGTGCGGCGTGGAGATGCGCACGCCGACACTGAGGCGTCTTCGCTGAAGTGTCGGATCCGGTCTGGCGCATGATCCGCACCTTCGCGGACTCAGGTGCGGCGT
>JBCCFX010000150.1:0-10201 GCA_039029515.1 Planctomycetota bacterium | reverse complement strand
GCCGAGGCCGGCGGCGGCGATGGTGCACGCAATAGTTCGAGAATTCATGACGCTCAAATCTCCTTCCACTCCACGAGTGGGGTTGTTCTGGTCCGATCAACGTAGGCGCGCACCGGCATTCAATGCGTGTGAAAATGGGTTGGCGCGCGCCCTATGGGCGATTCAGGCGGGCGGTTCATTGGGATGTACACCCGTTCTGGTACCAACTCGCAAAGCGGCCCGATGCATCCAATGATCCGATCTTTATGATGGATATCACCTCGCCGGCTCACCCGGCAGGACAATTCTGTGGAGATCAATGCATGCCCACCACGACACCTGAACACGATGAACGCGTGGCCAATCTCACCTTCGCCTCGGTCTATCCGCACTATGTGAGCAAGGTGGAGAAGAAGGGCAGAACGAAGGAAGAGCTCCACGAGGTCATCACGTGGCTGACAGGCTTCAACGACACGAAGATCCAGAAGATGATCGATGATGAAGTGACGTTCAGGACGTTCTTCTCGAAGGCGAAGCTGCATCCGAATGCGCATCTGATCACGGGATCCATCTGCGGTTACAAGATTCAGGACATCGAGACGCCGCTCACGAAGCAGGCTCGCTACCTCGACAAGCTCGTGGATGAACTCGCCAAGGGCAAAGCGATGGAGAAGATCCTGCGAACGGCGTGAAGTGTGACGGCCTGTATTCGTTGTGTGCTTCAGCATGAGACGCATAGTTGGGCGATTCTGGGATGCATTTTCAACCTGGGTGCTTGAGCGCACGATGAACTCACTTGCGAATCATCCGGATGCACGAGGTTTATGCCATTGTTCAGGTTTAGACGCCCGAGAACTATCGCTACACTTCAGGACATCATCCGACGTGTGCGAAGCGGCCGAGTGAGCGGTGAATATTGGCTCTACATTTCTCGTGATGCAGTGGATCTCACACTCAGCACTATGGCAGCATTGGCGTATGCGGAATTCGATGAAGAATCGGATGAAGAGATCGATCCGCCTGGTTTCGCTGAACGAGGATTGCAATCGACAATTGATGTAGACACACTGACGCAGTCAATCGAATGGGCGGATCATCTCTCGGGCACGAAGGATGATTCAGCGGCCATTGATGTGATTCGGTATTACATCCGTTTCGACGCCTGGCCGAGCACACTCGGCGCTCCGGATCCACCGCCTGCGGAGGAGACGTTGCTTCAGCTTGATCGCGCGTTTGTGGAAATACTCGGCGAGGAGAATCCAACTCAAACATGCCGTCGAGATGGGTGTGATCGTGGCGCCATTCAATTCAGTGCGCTGTGCCGTCGACACCACTTCGAGAGCATCAAGAAGCGACCGTGTCCATTTGACGACTGACTCATGTAGATGGTTGGCAGGTGTGCCTGGGGATCGGCGATCGTCAGGTCCGGTGTACAGGTTGCGATCGTCGCTATGGTCTTGACTTCCACCCCGTCCACGACCCGTCAGTTCCGTCCACGGAGTCTTCAAGAGCGGCTCGGATACGGTCGAACAGGATGAGTGTCGTCCTCATGGCGGCTGCAACATGGCGATATCCCCGGCCAGTACACCGAAAACGTGTCGTAAACCAAGGCATAGCAGCAAGATGACGGCTAGTATCCGTCGCCCCAAGATGACATCATGGGAGCGATATGGCGGGACATGATCGTCCCGCGCCGCGTTCGAGAGGAAGAAAGGAAGATTCCGTGGTTCACCTGAAAACTCTGGTCGGCTGTGTTCTCCTGCTGAGTGCCTCACCGGTCGTCGCCGGTGTCGTCGAACTGCCTCGAGAGCCCGCGCTCAGCCCGGACGGCGCATTGATCTCATTCACATGGGCCGGGGATATCTGGGCCGTGTCTCGCGATGGCGGCGTGGCGACTCGAGTGACAAGTCACCCGGCAGACGAGCGTCGAAGTGCATTCAGCCCGGATGGTTCGGTCCTCGCCTTCGAGTCGGATCGCGATGGAGCACGGAACCTCTATACGGTCAATCTTCAAGGGAATCCGCCAGCGCTGTTTGCGAGTACGCCCACGCGCGTGACGGAATGGGATCAGAGTCAGTCGCTCAGCGCGTTCTCCCTCGATGGGAAACACCTGTACTTCAGTGGCCGCGTCGAGCCCAGCATCTATCGCCACGCACGCATGTACAAAGCACCGTTGGATGGCGGTCCTATCGAACGCCTGACCGAGGCCTTCGGCATTCATCCGATGCCGTCCGATGATGGCGCGGTGATCTTTTCCCGCGGATACGAAATTGCCAACAGGCCTGCGTATCGAGGCCCTGGCGCGAAGGATCTCTGGCGGATGGCGGCCGATGGGAATTTCACCCAGCTGACGTTCGATCCAAGCAATGACATGGCAGGACATGAACTGCCGGACGGTTCAATTGTCTTCGTCTCCAGTCGTGATGGACAGAACAACGTGTACCGGCTCGATGCCGGCGCAACGGATCAGGACGAAGGCGCGCTTCGGCAGTTGACGCAGTATTCCACTGGTCGAGAGGTCACCATTGGTCATGGCGTCCACAGTCTGACGGTGAGTGCCGATGGGAGTACGGCCGCGTTCGTTGTGTGGGACACGCTGTACACGCTTGATCTCACGCGGCGCAACAGTCGTCCGGTCGAAGTGCGGATGACTGCATCCGGCGATGATGCAACGCCTGATCGAAACGTGATCAACGTGTCGACACAGGCGCGCGAGATCGCATGGCATCCATCGGGGAAAGCCGTCGCTCTTGCAGCGCGCGGCGAGATCTGGCTGCGATCAACGGATGAAGATCAGCCAACACGGCGAATCACCAACACGCCATGGCGTGAACGAAACCTCGCATGGTCAGCAGATGGATCGACGCTGTATTTCGTCGCTGATGACGAGTCGTCGCTCGGATCAATTCTGGCCGCGACGGTCGATCTCTCGCGCGAAGACCTCGCTGGCGCACCCGTCGACGAGGAGGAGGACGATGCGTTGGACGAAGATGACGACGCAGCAGCCGACAGCGAAGGCAATGATGCGGCGAGCGACGAAGATGCCGATGAAGGCAATGACGACGGTGACGATTCGGATGCCGACGATGCAGACTCTGACGGGAAGGACAAGGCGTCCAGGACGAATCCGCATGGGGATCGGTGGGCATCGTCGATCACCTTCACCATCGAACCGGTGGTCAACGAAGCGACATGGGACCGAATGCCCATGCCCGCGCCCGATGGTCGCTCAATGCTCTTCGTCCGTGGCCTTGGTGATCTCATTCATTTGAATCTCGGCACCGGCGAACAGCGTGTTGTCTTCACCGGATGGGAAGAGCCCGAGGTTCAGTGGATGCCGGATGCGCGACATATCGTATTCGCACGTTCGGATCTCGATTTCAATAGTGATATCTGGCTGCTTGATCTCGATGCAGACAGCGTCGACGACGCAGTCAATCTCACGCGTCATCCAGACATCGATACATCGCCACGACTCAGTGCCGATGGCAAAGTCCTCGTCTTCCTTTCGGATCGTGCCGGTGAGAACTGGAGTTATGACGTTCATCGCGTGTATCTCGATGCCGCACTGGATCAGATGACCAACTATGAACGTGCTGAGTACTTCGAGGACGCCGCCAAGGCGGCGAAGAAGCGAAAGCCGTTGATGCCGGTCGCAGACGAGGATTCGAATGAAGCGGCCGAAGAGGACGCCGATGTGATGGAATTTGACGCCGACGATGCGTGGCTGCGCATTCGGCGCGTGACATCGCATCCGGGATCCGAAGGGAGCCTGGCGATCACGCCCGGCGGCGAACGCATCGTGTACAGCGCGACCATCGATGGGACGACGGCGCTTCGTTCCGTGGCCTTCGATGGATCGGAGCAGAAGACGGTGATGCCCGGTTCCGTGTCGGGTGTCGCGGTTTCGCTGACCGGCGGTGCCGTAGCCGCGTTGCGGAATGGACGGGCGCAGTCAGGTTCACCGACCGGCGGGGAGGTTACCACCTATCCAATCGACGCTGAGGTTCGGATCACCAACCGGATCGAGCAGCGTCAGAAGTTCCTCGAGGGTGCACGGACGTTCGGGTATACGTTCTACAACATCAAGGGGCTCGACTGGCCGGCACTTATCGATCGATACCTGCCGCTCGCCGAGCGAGCGCGGACGAGTGCGGAGTTCAACGCGATCTTCTCGATGCTTCTGGGTGAAGTGAACGGGAGTCACACCGGCATTCGAGGCGGAAGTCGTTTCAACACCAGTGGAGCATCGACCGGCTACCTCTGTGTCGATCTGGCACAGGAATCAGCGGGCTATCGTGTCACGCGCGTGCTTCCTGATGGACCGGGCGATAACGGCGATGCAGGTTTGCAGCCAGATGATGTCATCATCGCCATCAACAGTGAGAGCCTGTCGCGAGGTGGACAACTTCGTGATTTCAACGCGGCGATGACTGGAACCGCAGGCACCGAGACTTTGCTGAAGATCCTTCGGAATGGCGAAGATGCTCATCTTCTTGTCACGCCGCGTGGATACGGCTTCGAGAACAATCTGCGCTACCGCGATGAAGTGGCTCAACGACGAGACGAAGTCGAGCGCCTGAGCGAAGGTCGTCTCGGTTACCTGCACATTCGCGGTATGAGTATGCCGAGCGTTCGAGATTTCGAGCGCGACCTCTATGCCGCAGCGCACGGTCGTGACGGACTCGTGATTGATGTCCGTGACAACGGTGGAGGGTTCACGACGGACATCCTGCTCGCCAGCCTGACCGCACCGCGGCATGCGTATACGATTCCTCGTGGTGCTGATCCCGCTGACGTCGAGCCGGATCACTATCCGCGTGATCGTCGTCTTATCTACGGCTGGACGCGTCCGATCAATGTGTTGATTAACCAGCACTCGTTCTCGAACGCCGAAATCTTCGCGCATTCGATCAAGACGGCAGGACGTGGACGTCTCATCGGGACGACGACGTTTGGCGGTGTGATTTCGACAGGCGGATTTTCACTCATCGACGGCACGTTCATCCGTCAGCCATTCCGTGGCTGGTATCTCCCGGATGGTCGCGACATGGACGTCTATGGCGCGGAGCCTGATGTTCCGGTTGCCCAGAGTCCGGGCGAGGAAGTCGCAGGTCGCGATGCACAGCTCGAAGCCGCGGTCGTGGATCTTCTCGATCAGATCGACAATCGGAAGGATCCCCGCGCGATTCACTGACGATCGTGGAGTGATCCTTGCGTCGACTGCGCCAAGAGAGGACTCAGTCGCGTCGCCGTCAGATTCGTCACGAACGTCGTGCCGTGATCCTGTGCTGATCGTTTTTCGGGTTGTATTGCGTGCTGTCGAGGATCTCAAAGCCCGCGTCACGGATCATCGCTTCGACGTCGGCGAGGCGAAGCCGCTTCACGATCCGCGGTGCCTTGCCAAGCGATTGTGCGAGTTTGATGATCGGCCCGAAGATCCAGCTTCGATCCGCGAGGCAAGGGGTTTCGCTGATGAATTGCCCGCCCTGACGTAACAGACTGTGAAGCCTCTGCAGCAATCCTGCAGGATCATCCACGAGATGGAGAAGGGCGAAGGCTGTGATCCCGTCGTATGCGCCGTCTGTCAATGAGGCGGTCATGATGTCGAGCGCCTCGAAGGTTGCATTGGTCAACCCGCGCTCTTGGGCCTTGCGACGGGCAAACTCGATCAGCTGTGATGAGATATCGATCCCGTGAACCGAATCGACATGCTTCGCAATCGCGAGAGGGATTTCGCCCGAACCGCAGCCGACATCCAGAACACGTGCGTCAGCCCCAAACGTCGTTGCGGCACGTTGGATCCGCGCTGCGAAGTTCGGGCCGATATTCGCGGCAGATACAGCCTCGTACTTGGTCGCAATCTTGTCCCAGAACGGATCGGAACTCATGGGATTCCCTGTATCGGTCTCAAGGGATGATTGGTCGCCCGCGCTTAGTTCGCGTGATGCGAAGCGCGGAGTCCAGATGATACTTTGACGCTCTGAGAAACAACCGGTTATGAGTGAAGTCACCGCTCATTTACAATGGATGCATGCCGCCTTCTGATGGCCAATCCGATGTCACACTGCTTTTGAATACCGCCGCCGATGGCGACACCGCTGCGGCCGAACAACTTCTGCCGGTGGTGTATGACCAGTTGCGTCGTGCGGCACAGCAGCGAATGGCCAGTGAACGCGTAGACCACACGCTGTCAGCCACGGCCCTCGTCCACGAGGCGTATCTCAAACTCGTCGGTCCACGACAGATTCCGTGGGCCGGTCGCGGTCATTTCTATGCCGCAGCTGCCCAGGCCATGCGGCGGATTCTGATCGATCACGCTCGATCTCGTGCCGCCCGTGGCGGTGAGGCGCTTCGTCTCGAGGATATCGAAGACGTCGGAATGCTCGCCACGGCAGATTCTTCCCAAATCATGGCAGTCGATGCGGCTGTCGCCCGCTTGGAGAGTGACGACCCTGAGGCAGCTGCCGTCGTACGGCTGCGGTTCTTTGCCGGCCTGAGCGTGGAACAGGCCGCAGAGGCACTCGGGATCTCACCACGCACGGCAGCCCGTCTGTGGGCGTTTGCGCGAGCAGTGCTGTATCGGGAACTGACAGAGCACGACAATGAGGGAACGGCATGAACAGTGACAGACGACGAGAAGTCCGGCGAGTGTTCATGGATGTGGCAGATCTGCCCGTCGACAAACAAGCCGCCGCACTCGATGCAGCATGCGCAGGTGATGCGACGCTTCGCAATGAGGTTGATACGTTGCTCAAGGCCGAGGCGCGCGCCGGCGGTTTCATGGCCGAGCCCACCAATGACGCATCCAAACCCTGGGACGATGGTGCCACCGCAACGGATTCACCACTTGAACGCGTCGGCGAGCGCATTGGTCGATACAAACTGCTCGAACAGATCGGTGAAGGCGGGTTCGGAAGCGTGTGGGCAGCTGAGCAGCGCGAGCCAGTGAAGCGGCGCGTCGCGCTCAAGATCATCAAGCTCGGCATGGACACCAAGCAGGTGATCGCGCGGTTCGAGGCTGAGCGTCAGGCGCTCGCGATGATGGATCATCCCAACATCGCCAAGGTGCTTGATGCAGGGGCAACGGAGACTGGGCGACCGTACTTTGTCATGGAGCTCGTCAAGGGCGTGCCGATCCTCGAGTATTGCGACACCGAGCGGCTCGACACGACGTCGCGACTCGACCTGTTCACAAAGGTCTGTCATGCCATCCAGCATGCGCATCAGAAGGGGATCATTCACCGCGACATCAAGCCGGGCAATGTCCTGATCACCCTGCACGATGGTGTGCCCGTGCCGAAGGTGATCGACTTCGGTATTGCGAAGGCGACGAATCAGGATCTCACCGAGAAGACCATCTACACGCAGCATCGACAGATGATTGGCACGCCGGCGTACATGAGTCCTGAGCAGGCGGAGATGAGCGGGATCGACGTCGATACTCGATCCGACATCTACTCGCTCGGGGTACTGCTGTATGAGCTGCTGACGGGAACGACGCCATTTGAAAACAACTCCCTGATGGAAGCCGGGTTCGCAGAGATGATGCGAATCATCCGTGAGGAAGAGCCACATAAGCCAAGCACGCGCCTTGGATCCCTTGGCGATACAGGCACGCGTACAGCTGAACAGCGCCGCGCCGACATCACCCGGCTCAGCACGCTGCTTCGCGGCGATCTGGACTGGATCGTGATGAAGTGTCTGGAGAAAGACCGGACGCGACGGTACGAGACGGCGAATGGTCTTGCCGCGGACATCCTCCGACACATGAGTGATCAGCCGGTACTCGCCAGCCCGCCATCGACCAGCTACAAGCTGCGCAAGTTCGTGAAGCGGAATCGAGTCAAAGTTGTGGCGGGGAGTCTGGTGGCAGCGGCAACGATTGTTGCGGTCATCGGAACGACGATCGGCATGGTCTGGGCGCTGGATGCGACGGGGCGTGCTGATCTTGCTGCGGATGAAGCAATGCGTGCGGCCCAGTCGGAGAAAGAGGCTCGAATCGACGCGCAGCAGAGTGCGGAGCAAGCGCAACGTGAGTTGGAGCGAACAACGGAGATCAAGCGGCTCTTGACCGAGATGCTGTCCAGCGTCGATCCGGCGAATGCGCGAGGCCGGGAGTTCTCTGTTGAGATGATGCTCGATGACGCGATGGCGCGTCTTGATGCGGGAGAGCTTGACGGCTATCCGATGATTGAAGCGGAACTGCGGATGACGATCGGCGAGACTTACATGAGCCTCGGTCTTGTGGAAGATGCGATTCCGAATATGCGCGCTGCGGTCGACCTGCGGACGAATCAACTTGGCGAATCAGATCTCCTGACAGCTGACGCGGTCGGTGGTCTTGCGGTCTGCTACGGCTACTCAGGGCTGCACCGTCCGAACGATGCAGAGCCACTGCTTCGCAGGGCATTCGCAGTGCGGATGGATCAGCTGGGCGAGGAACATCCTGACACCTTGGAGATGATGTACTACACCGCGTGGAACCACTATCACCTTGGGCGGGTCGAGGAAGCGGAAGCGCTGCATCGGGAGACACTTGACATCCGCCGGCGCGTGCTGGGAGAGACGCACCCGGACACCGGCTACTCGTGGAATTGCCTGGGTGTGTTCTGTCTCGAAGAAGATCGACTCGATGAAGCGGTGGAGCATTTCGGCCGCGCGTTGGACATTGCCATCATGTCCGAGGGGGAAGATCATCCCACTGCGATCAAGGCTCGGGCAAACCTGGCGGGCGCATTGCTACGCTCGGAACGAACCGAAGAGGCGATTGCGCTCTATGAACGGGTCGTGGAACAATCGCATCGTGTCCTGGGCGAATCGCATCCGCGAACGATTCTTATACAGGGGCGGCTTGCAGGGTTATTGCTGCAGCGAGAACCACTCAGTCCAGACGACGCAGATCGTGCACTTTCGTTCGCCCAACAGGTTGTTGCTGTATCAGGACATATGTCTGACGGAGAGCGGAGTTGGCTCCTTGAGATCCTCGCGCTCGCGCAGTATCGAACCGGCGACATCGCGGCTGCGATCGAATCCCAGAAGCAATCGATCGAACTCTCTCCTGACGACGAAGACACCAAGGCCAGGCTCGCCGAGTACGAAGCCGCGCTTGCGGACGAGGTGGCGGGGCAATCATGATGGACACGACGGTTGGGTCGGAGAGAAGCTGGTCGGTGTGAATGACGGTCGTACGGTCTTTTCACCCTAGGCGAGTGGAATCACAGAACTCGATTGACGGGCGGTCACGTACTGCGATCGGCCAACCATTTGAGAAGCGGTTCGATGCTATCCCAGTCCACAGGATCGCCCTGTCGGATCAGTTCTGATTCGATAGATTGCTCGTGTTTCAAATGCGCTTCTTCGACGTCCGACGCATCGCAGTCGGCTCGGGCCATGGCATGCGGGACTCGCTTCGCCATCGCGTGGATTAGTCGACGATGGAAATCACGGAGTTCGTCAGCGTATCGCCCGGCGGGCAGCCGCGTGTACCCGACATCTGCGGTGAGGCGGATGTCAGTCGGCGGGACTCGGTTATCCCATTCGATGTAGACGTAATCGTGTGCTCGCCACGCGTAGATACGCATGAGATCGACGAGCGGAAGTGTATCGATGAGCCTTTTGTAGAACATCGAATCCAAGGCATTGAGGCGATCGTATCCGAACTGCGCTTCAATCTGCTCGTCATGTTCGTAATACCGATTCGCAGTTGCAAGAAGCGAGTCGTCGAAGAACCATCTGCTTACTGAATCGGGAATCGGATCAAGGATGTCGCCGGCTGAAGTGAGGAGATCGAAAAACCAGTGCGCGACCTGGTATTCGACATGGTGGGGCGGATCGATCCATTCGTACAGCTTGGCCGCTCCGAGATCGATGTGATAGGTGCCACACGTCAACGCGAACCAGCTCAGCCGGTGACCGGGCATCCAAGGCGTGATATCCTCGACCGGATCGAGGGTGAATCGAAAGATGGGTCGTGGGCCTATTTCGTAGTGCGGCAGTGTCACGTCAGAACTCCAATCGAATGTGCTGCGCACGAGCAAGGCATCTCGGATCCAGATGTAGTCTCCGACCTGAAAAAGACAATGTTTTGTTGATTGCGGTGGTTTCGGAAAGGGGATGATCCCTGAAAGTCTATATCTTCCATATTTGTGCATGCTTCATATAACTCATGCATGCATATTCGGTATTCGTTCCACCACTGTTTTACCAGCTGCCTGCACAT
>JBCCFX010000149.1:0-10262 GCA_039029515.1 Planctomycetota bacterium | reverse complement strand
TCGACCCGAAGATGGTCGAGTTGTCGCTGTTCGCGGACATTCCGCACTTGATGTGCCCGGTCGTGACCGAGATGCCGCGAGCATCGTCGATTCTCGAATGGGCCGTCGCGAAGATGGAAGAACGCTACGAATTGCTCCGCGAAGCGATGGTGCGCGACATCGTCAGTTACAACGGCCTCGGCGAAGAGGAACTGTACGAACGCTTTGAAGCGGAGAGCGAACTCGAGAAGGCGAAGATCCCGAAGAAGCTGCCGTACCTCGTCTTCATCATCGATGAACTCGCCGACCTGATGATGACCAACAAAGAGGTAGAGCACAGCATCGTGCGTATCGCCCAGAAGGCGCGCGCGGTCGGCATCCACCTCATCCTTGCGACGCAGCGTCCGCAGGCGAACGTCGTGACCGGCCTGATCAAGTCCAATATGCCATGCCGCGTGAGCTTCAAGGTGGCATCCGGCATGGACAGCCGGATCGTGCTCGACAACAAGGGTGCGGAACTGCTGCTGGGCCAGGGCGACATGCTCGTGCTGCAGCCGAGCTCCGCGGAGCTTCGACGAGCACAAGGCACGTTGGTCGAGGACAAGGAAATCCGCAACGTCGTGAAGTTCCTGAAGGGTGTGGCATCGCCGAACTTCGAACGCGCGCTGATGCGTTTCCGGGGCGATGGCACCGTCACCGGCGAAGCGACCGGCATCGACGCCAAGGAACGCGATCCGCTGTTCGATCAGGCGGTAGAGATCATGCTTGAAACCGGGCGCGGATCGGTGTCGCTGCTGCAGCGCCGACTTGCGATCGGGTACAGCAGGTCGAGTCGCCTCGTCGAGCAGATGTTCCAGGCGGGCATTCTCGGCGATCACAAGGGATCGGTCGCGCGCGAGGTGCTGATCTCGGCCGACGACTGGGCGCGGATGAAGGAACTCGAAGAGCAGGCCGAACGCACCGGCACGCTGTACGCAGATTCACAGGATGATGAAGCGGTCGGCAACATCGAGATTCCTGACAACGAGGATCTCGAAGTCACGATGTGATTGGGCTGTAGGCTTTGGCTTTTGGCTTTTGGCTGTTGGCTTTTGGCTTTTGGCTTTTGGCTTTTGGCTTTTGGCGGAGATCGTAGGCCGGGTTCTGCTGAACCCGGCACGAAAGTCGGACGGTGTCGAACCACGCCGCATCTGAGTTCCCGAATGTACGGATGAATAGGCAACAGCCCGAGCGCCGTATGCGGCATCGGCTGGCAAGCCTACCTGTTGCGTTCAATCAATCGTCATCGATTCGGTACGCAGCTGTTCCACGCATAACCCATAACCCATAACCAACAACTTATCACCCATCATCGATCCGGACGCGCATCGATAACCCGACGCCCGAATCGCCAATCCCGAATCCCGTCGCTTTTTTGTTGCCTCAAGCGGAGTTGACGCGATAATTCTTCTATCACCGACGTCGAACTTCAAACCACGGGAAAACCCCGTGCCGGGCGAGGCGAGACACGGTGACGACCGGGACGCGCGTGCTTGCACGCGATGTGTCGGGCGATGAGCCTCGCGGGACGCTGCGGGGAAAAGACATCCGGCGGTGGGTGGTCACGCTCGCGACGGCCGGAACAAACCTTGGTTTATGAAGGAGGTGATTCAGTGAAACTCATCTGTGACTGTACCAAGGGGTTGCACCAGCTCTGAAGCCCGTGCGCCGACGGGGAGCACGGTGTGTGCAACCCTCAGTAAGTACAACAACCCTACGGCTCCGTCGATCATCCGATCGGCGGAGTTTTTTCATGGAAGGGATGAGGGATGAGCCATGAGGGATAAGGGATAAGGGCGTCGAGTCACGAACGTGGAGTGGTATCCTCGTGTCATGTGGGAACGATTGGCCATTCCTCGCCGTCATCGAACCGATGGCCAGTTCTGCCGGCGCATGCTGCTGCACGCGATCGCGTTCTACTGGCTTGTGGCGGTCTGGTATTGCTCGATTTGAATCGCCGCAAACCTACCGCCATTGAAGTGGTCTGGCTATGAAGAACGGCTTGCAATGTACGCTGTTATTTTCAGCGTAGTGATTGCGCCGCTCGCGACTTTGTTCTCACGACATGTCAAACTGTGGCTCGATGTTCCAGTCACGTACGGCGCTGGCACATTGCTTTGCGTGTGGCTTGGATTTCGGGTCTACGACACACAACTCCTCGCATACATTCCCGCCGGCGGACTTCTTCTGCCTATTGCCGCCATTCCTCTCATCCTGAGCGCGGTGCTTGGATTCACTGTCATTTCATGTCTTGTCGTACGTCACGAGGACCATGAATCCCAATGTCCCGAATGCGGCTACGACCGGCGTGGACTCAATAACCGACCGTGTCCGGAGTGCGGGGCAACACCTCGAATGTGAAGCCTCATGTGCCGACTGCATCGCAATATTGATGACCACTGCTATCCTCGCACCATGTGGGAACGATTGGCCATCCCTCGCCGTCATCGGACCGACGCCCAGTTCTGCCTGCGCATGGTGCTGCATGCGATCGCGTTCTACTGGCTTGTGGCGGTCATCCTCCTGTCGTTCTTTGAAGCGCACGGCACCTGGAATAGTCTCATCGAGCGCCTCGCGATGCAATCCGTCATCGCCAGCACCATCATCGCGCCATGCATCACCGCATTGACGCGCCATCTCAAACTCTGGTTCGAGTTTCCCGTCACGTATGGCGTTGGCACGCTCGCATGCATCTGGTTTGGCTACCTAGTCTATGAACCACTGTTGGTCGCCTACGCGCCAGGATTCCTGCTCGTGGTCCCGTTCGCTGCCGTCATCATCCTGAGCACGATCGTTGGGTTCAGCGTGCCGCGCCGCCCAGCCAACGCGCACCAATGTCCCGAATGCGGCTACGACCGGCGTGGACTTGATAACCGACCGTGCCCGGAGTGCGGCAACAACGCGGTGCCCGATCGATCGACAACAACGGAACACGATTCGGTAGGCTCTTGATTAAAGGGCATGATGACGACACACGACAACGCGCAAACAGAATCGCGACGTCCGCCAACTGTGATCCAGATGGTTGTATTTCACACGTTTGCAACGGGCTGCATGGGTGCGCTCTGGATTGTCACGATGTACGGCCTGTATGCGCTGATTGATCCAGCGCAACTCGGAGCCGGTTCGATCCTGGTTGCTTTCGTCGCGATGTCAGGCACCATGTTCGTCGCCGGCTGTTTGATGGGATTCGTACTTTCGCCTGCGCTCATCGTTTTGACGAAACGGAAACGGCTCACTCACATGTCGATGGCGGTGTACCTGCCGACGCTCACTGTGATGGCCGGCGCTTCCTTTGTTCCTACTATCGCGATCGCATTGCAATATTGGGGACCGCACATGACCGTGGCCGTACCATGTACGGTTGCAGGTCTGCTCATTGGCTTTGCGCTGATCGCACAAAGAACACTGCCGAACCGCTCGGTTAACACGCTGTACTGCCCGCAGTGCGGCTACGACCGCCGCGGCCTCAATGACCGTGCGTGTCCGGAGTGTGGTGATACATCGACAATCGATGCTCAGTCGCTCGGCGCATAAACCGGCCGCACAAGCCACTGGCCGTCCTTGCGATACAGGCCGGTACTCAGCGAACCGTCATCAAACATCGCATCGAACTCCAGCCATTCATCGTTGGTCAGCACGGTGCCTTTGATCGCGATGTTGTAGCCATGTTCGTCGACGGAGCTTCCGGGGCCGTTCCAGTCCCAGTTGCTTCCGATTGGCGTCTTCACGGCGAAGATATCACCATGCAGGTACGGCACGAGACCCGGCGGCGTGACGAGGATGGGCGTATTGGGCGGCCACTCGCCGTTGTCCTGATAGTACAACTCGAGCGCGACCTCAATCTGTCGGAATGCAGCGTGCTGGGCGCGGAACGCGGCCCGATCGGCTGCAGCCGTAAATCGAGGCACAGCGATCGCCGTGATGACCGCAAGAATCGCGATCACAATCACCAGTTCAATCAGGCTGAAGGCACGGGCTGCCATGAATACTGACTTCGTCGGCTTCTCGACGATCACCCTGTAGTCACTGCCGGCGTCAATGCTACGGCCTGTTCGAAAAACGTCCGAGAACACTGCAGGCAGCACGCCATTGTCCTGTGGCCGCGATGCGAACGGGCGTCCGAACCAACGCTGCGAATCATGCGTACAAACCCTGCCTACAGAGATCGCACATGCCATACGTCCATCGAGAACTTCGAAATCCCGGCCGGCTCATTGCGATCTACGCCACACATATCGTGGCCTTCGCCGCGCTGGGCATGATCGCCATCACCATGTTCATCATTCGCATGGCGTTCGTGTCGTTCGCGACCGGCACCGTCGATTCCATTGATGCCGGCGACGCGTTCGCCATTGGGTCGTTCTTTGCCAGCGCGATAGCTGCGGGCGTCGGGATGGTTGTCGGCCCGTTCATCGTTGCGCTCACGTATCGCAAGCCATTGCCCAGCATCATCAAGTGGGTGTATGGCACGACCGCATTGATTGTCGCCGGCTACGCATTGATCATCTCGCCCATCGCAATCGACAGTGCAATTCCAGCGGTCATCTGCACGCTTGCGGCGGCCGGCATTGTCCGCGTCTACTTGCCGGATATCTCAGGCGATCCGACGATATGCGCACGATGCGGCTACAAGCGTGAAGGTATCGGCGACCGCGCCTGCCCGGAATGCGGCTTGTTACCGACACCGAACGTTACCGCGTGATCGAATTTGCCCCGCAACAGAACGCATGATCGTGCGTTCAGATTGCATGACACGCACGCACACGACTCTGTATTGCCCAACACGCCTCGCCGGTCACATGAGCCTGCACATTGCGTGCATGGGTCTGCTTGGCATGGTTGCGATGAGCGTCTGGCTGACGCGCATTCTCATGCGATCACCGACGTACGACATGCACGATTGGCTCAGGCTCATGCAGCGCGCGAACGGACCTTTTCTGACCGCGTTCTTTGTCTCCGCCATCGTGGGCCTGCTATTCGCACCGTTCATCGCACAACGCACATATCACCGGCCACTCAACCATACGTTCCCGGTGATCTACCTTGGTGCTGCGGCACTCATCGCTTTTCACGCCGCCTTCCTATCGCAGCGCGCAATTGACTGCCTGCTCCCGTGCATCATCAACGTGCTTGTTCTGACCATCATTGTGTGCCCGTCGAACATGGCACCGGCAACGATGAAATCTGAGAACACCATTGGCCAATGATGCTGCTCCACATGCACAAGGTGCTTGCCAATGGTTCGATCAATCGATGATCTCACAGATCCAGAGCGATCCTTCAAACTCGGTCTGATTCACATCACGCTTTTCATTGCGCTGGGCATCATCGCGATGACGTGCTGGTCGTTACGTGTGTATGCGTGGGCATTCTTCGTCGGGGAATTTCCAGAGTTCTCACTCGCTGAACTGCTCCTGCAGGGAAACGTCGTCGCCGCGTTCATTGCCGCCGGCGTGGGCATCTGCGTTACACCCTGGATTCTCGCTCGAACGCGAGACAAGCCGGCCAAGCCAATTGTTCGACGTATCTACCGCAGAACCATCCTTGTTGTGGCGGCGTACGCACTGCTGATCTCGCCGTACGCCATCGACTGCGCGATCCCGGCATCGATTTCCGCCATAGTGACGGCACGGTCGGCCGCACGACAGATCGCGGACTTCAATGACACGCCATTGTTGTGCGAACGGTGCTCGTACGATCTTCGTGGCGCCAAACACGCGAACTGCCCGGAATGCGGGTTGTCGCAAACGCCGACTACGCAGCGCATGTAGACCGTATTTTGTACATCGTTGATCGTTGTTCGTTTGTCGTTTCGTATCGGATGACGAACAACGGACAACGGTCTACGATGCTTGCATGACGGCCGGGGAGACTCTGACAGCGCATCCGCAGTACGACCGTATCTCGGATGCATTCGATCGGTTTCGACGGGATGGGCGTTTTGCGCCGTGCACTCGGACTGTGTTTCGATGCACGCATCCGAAGTACGCACGCTTGCCCGACTTCATTAACGGTCGCGGCGCCATGCTCAACGGCGGACGATGGACGTCGCCCAGCGGCGAACCGACGGTGTATGCATCGACGAACCCGCTCGTCGCACTCGCCGAAACGCTGGCTCAGCGTGAACGATTTGGGATTCCACCGACCCGGTTTCGGACGCGCGTCATACGCGGCATCAACGTCGAGTTGTCGTGTATCGTCGATCTATCCAATGGCTCGATTCGGCAGTCGCTTCGCGTCAGCCTGGCACGCATGACGCAGTGTGACTGGTGGACGGAAAATCGCGCCGGCCGCGAAGCGATCACGCAGGCCATCGGCCGCGCTGCCGCGGACGCCGGCGTCGAAGGCTTGCTCGTCCCTACCGCACAGTCGCGCCGTGATGCTAATCTCGCGGTGTTCATCGAACGACTGCGGCCCGGGAGCCGACTGGAGATTACCGATCCCACCTCTGCCCCTTAAATATGGTGCAGCGACATCAAATCGGCAAATTTGCCGGCAATTTTGAACACACGATCTTGATTTCCGCCTTCTCGATGCCAGAATCAAGGGTGAGGCATCACCATGACCCCATCTGAACCAATCCGTACCACGACCACCGCGCACGCTGAGACGTGGCTCGAATTTCACGATCGCCTCGGCCTGCGTGTGGCCGATCAGGCGCGATTGCTTGGTGTCTCTCCGCGAACCATGGGCACGCTTCGTCGAGGCGAAGCGCCGACCGAACAGAACGCACGCCGACTTGCCGAGATGGGCCGACTCCTCGAAGCGCTGACCGAACTCATGGAAGACGACGAAGTTGCGACATGGCTCGGTACGCCCAACGATGCCTTCGGCGGTCTCAAGCCCATCGAAATGATCGAGCGAGGTCACGTCGATCAACTCTGGCAAATGGTGTACATGCTTCGCGCCGGTGAGCCGGGGTAGGACGTTTATCGTTCTTCGTTAGTCGTTGTTCGTTTCAGTTTCGGACAACGGATGACGGCTAACGAACAACGTCCGACGCTCAACCCTCGATGTTCTCTTCCGCTTCATCCAATTGCCGGCCGCGCCCCTGCTGTTTCAGATCCTGCAGGTCCATGCGTGCGCGTGAGCTGAAGATCAGCTTGATTGGTACTTCAGAATATGGCAACGCTTCACGCAGCCGGTTCATGAGGTACCGCTCGTAATTGCCCTTGAACAGTTCAGGCTTGTTCACTTTCAAGACAATGGTCGGCGGGCGGACATCGACCTGTGACGCGAAGTACAGCTTCGCCTGAGAACCCAAGCGCGATGTCGGCCCACGTTTCTGCAGGATCTCTTCGACAACCTGGTTCAGCGCGCCGGTCGATTCGCGATGGTTCGCCTGCTGAAACAGGTTGTGCGCCATCGTCATCATCTCGTAGAGACCTTCGTGCTCTTCCGCACAGACGAAGACGACCGGCGCGAACTCCAGGCCAGGCAATTCCTGCGTGATGTACTCGACGTAGTCTTCCGGGCTCACCTTGTTCTGGTCAACGAGGTCGATCTTGGTGATCACGATGACGGTCGGCTTGTACTTCTCCTGCAACGTCTTGGAGAGCGTCTGATCGACCTGCGAAATGTCCTGCGTGGCATCGATGAGCAGCATGACGACATCCGCGCGGTCGATCGCTCGGTTCATGCGGTCGGTCGCGTAGACCTCGATGGCGCTAGAGAAGCTCTTGCGCTTGCGCAATCCCGCGGTGTCGATCGCGGTCATCATGTGACCATCGACTTCAAAGCGAACGTCGACCGAGTCACGCGTCGTGCCGGCGATCTCGGAGACGATCACGCGCGGCTCGCCCGCGAGCGCGTTGATCATCGTGCTCTTGCCGGAGTTTCGCTTGCCGACGAATGCGATCTTCATTTCGGGATCAGATTCAACGCTCTCGTCATCGGGGAACGGAATCTCGCCGTACAGACGCTCGAGGAACTTGCGCGTGTTAAAACCTGACTGCGCACTGATCAGCGCCGGTTCGCCGAGTCCGAGCCCGGCACCTTCGAGGCCGTGCGCTTCCCAGCTTTCGCCATCGACCTTGTTCGCGACCATCATGACCTTGTTCGCCTGTCCGCTGGAGCGGAGTAATCGAGCGACAGTCTCGTCGAGGCTTGTGATGCCGGCCTGCGCATCGATGACGAAGAGGATCAGGTCCGCATCGTCGAGTGCGGTCTGGATCTGCGTCTCGATGTCATCGGTCAGCGTCGCGAGGTCGGCACCGACATCGTCGTAGCGTGCGCCTTCGGCGACGTACACGCCGTAGCCGCCGGTATCCATGAGCTCGACGAGTCGGTTCGGTGCGGCCTTGGGCGCATCGAGCGGCGGTCGGATCTCAACGACGGTGGTCACGCGATCGCGGGTCACGCCGGGCGTGGGGTCGACGATCGACACCCGCTCCTTCGCGAGGCGATTGAGCAGGGAGGACTTGCCGACGTTAGGTCGACCGACGATGGCGATACGTGGCAGCGGCATAGCGGGGATTGTAGGCGGATCGTTCAGGGTCCGAGAATTTCGGCGATCCTTCTTGACTCTTCCCGCGTATGGAAGACAGTGAAAGCGGTGCGAAGCACCATTCCAGTTGCAATGCGGCGGGTCTCGACCCGTCTGGCCCAACCTTCATTTCTTACCCGGCCACGACCCACGGCAACTGACAATCAGGCAAGGTCATGGCGACCGGGATGCGTCGATGCTGTACGCCCGCCCGAGCGCGGAGACGAAAGGACCGACGATGCGAGGTGTGCTGGCCGTTATTCTCGCGTGCGCGCTGAGCCCTTCCGGGTGGGCGACGACATGGTTTGTGGACGCTGAAGCCGACGACGGCGGCAATGGCCTGTCGTGGGCCACCGCAGCGACCAATCTCGATCAGGTCCTGCCACTTACTGAGGCGGGTGATGACATCTGGGTCGCGCGGGGCACGTATCGCCCGCCGATCGAGATGAATGACACCGGCTTCATCGTCGAGCGCGGCGTGCGGATTCTGGGCGGATTTACCGACGACGATGATGTGGTGTCAGACAGGGACCCTTCCGTCAATCTGACGTGGATTGAAGGTGCGACCAATAGTGGAACCGCTGACGACCCGATCGAGCGTGGGCGCGGCTTCACCATCGTTGCGCCCGTTGATGAACCGGTCACCATTGATGGATTCAACATTGTGCTGTGCGGCATCATTGTCGAAGACGACGATGCTGCGGGCGGTGCGATTCACGCGCCGGACGCTTCGCATGTCACCGTTATTGACTGCGAATTCCAGTCCAACCTGGCCAGAACCACGTCGACGAAGACGACGTCGGAAGCGCGCGGCGGCGCGATCGCGTCGACCGGCGGCACCCTGATCATTGATCGATGCACGTTCTTCTTTTCGACAACACAACAGATCTCTGCTTTTGCGAATCAGGATGTTGGTGGAACCGGATCAGCGATTGCGACGATCGGAACAGATGTTCAAATTCTCGAAAGCCAGTTCACCGAGAACGGTACGTCAGGAACTGGTCTTGCGATTCCCGCTTCCACGCTTGGATCGGGCGGTGCCGTTGCAACGCATGACGGCATCCTGGAGATCATTGACAGCTCCTTTGTGAAGAACAGAGCCATCGACGGCGGTGCTGTTCACGCGACGAATACGTCGCCACTTGTCATTGAGATGACCGATTTCTTCGACAACGCTGCCTCGTCGTTGGGCGGTGCGATCAATTCGGGCAACAGTCCGCTTGTCGTTCGCGATTCGCTCTTTGGAAGCAATGACGCAGACGCACATGGTGGCGCCATTTGCGGTTCGATTCAGGACATTTCAAGCACCCTGTTTTCAGGTAATGCGGCCACGTTTCGGGGCGGCGCCATTGCCACCACGGAAGGCGCGACGATTCGTAGCTGCGACTTCATCGGCAACGCCGCCTATCTCGGCGGTGGCGTGTCCGCGGACGTGCCGGTAACTGGCGATCCAGTCCTTCTTGAATCGAGTCGATTCGCATCAAATTTCTCGTTCCCATATGACCCGCCGATCGGCAGTGAGAATTTCCTTGGTGGCGGCGGTGGCCTATACCTCCGTGCATCATCGTTTCGAGTGACGCGATGTCAGTTCGAACGCAACACCGGCTCGATCGGAGGCGGCGCGTGGATGACCACTCTGTCGCCGCCGAATGGGGGTGGAATTCAGATCCTCGACAACTGTCTCTTCGACCAGAACACGGCGCTCACCGGCGGAGCACTGGTCTTGCCCATCGCCCAGGTCACCCATCTGACGGTG
>JBCCFX010000148.1:0-10318 GCA_039029515.1 Planctomycetota bacterium | reverse complement strand
GTCATCGACTGTAATTTGCAATTCGGTTGATCGAATCGTCTTCTGAATTCACTCGGCGGGAGGACTATGCGATGCCTGAGACGATTGACCTCGGCGAACCCCGATGCGGTATCTGCGGACACAGCCTGCAGGGCTGCGTAGACTCCGCGCGCTGTCCGGAGTGCGGCCGGCCGATCATCGAAGTGCTTGTGCGCGGCCAGGGGAAATGGGGTCGCCGGTACAAATCCAACGCAACGTTGATGGGATTGCCCATCATCCACGTTGCATTGGGTGCGACCGCAACAGAACGGATCGGCCGCGCGCGCGGCATCATTGCGATCGGCGATGATGCGATGGGCTGGATTGCGATCGGCGGACGCACGCGCGGCATCGTGGCCATCGGCGGTATGTCCATGGGTTGCTTTTCGCTCGGCGGCATGAGTCTCGGCGCGATCACATCGTGCGGCGGCGTCTCGATCGGCGGCATGTCATCCGGCGGACTCTCTCTCGGTGTCTTGTCGCAAGGCGGCGTGGCCGCGGGCTGGGTTGCCGGCGGTGGCATGGCGATCGGGCAATACGCATCCGGTGGCGGAACGATTGGCAAGCACATACTCGGGCGCGGCGTCAACGATCCCGCTGCTGTGGCTATGTTCGACAGCCTGTCATTTTTCTTTGGGAACGGCGCCGCCGGATTCTCGCCTTTCATGCTGATTCAACCGTTCATTGCTGTGATCGGACTCACCGCCATCGCGGCGGCAACGATCGGCGTCATCGCGATGATCGCGAAAGCGAAGTACGATCGAACGCATGGCGAAGAACAGACTTTCCAACCGTAACGGGCGACAATCGTGATCTACGACATCTCCCCCGCGATCACGCCGTCGCTCGCGGTCTTCCCCGGCGACACTCCACCATCGCGCGAGACATTGCTCGATATGCATCGCGGCGATCATCTGACGTTGTCGACGTTGCATATGACGGCACATCTGGGCGCGCACGTTGACGGGCCGAATCACTATGGGCGCGATGCACGAGCCATCCACGAACAGCCGCTCAACCTCTACATCGGTCCGTGCCAGGTCATGCACGTCCCGATGGAGCGGAGCACGCGCATCCGACCGGAGGATCTTCCGGATCCCATCACCGCATCACGTCTTCTGCTTGCGACCGGTACGTATCCCGACCCGTATCAATGGAACGAGGACTTTGCCGGTCTTGATCCGACCCTGGTCGAGCATCTTCGAGAGCAGCACGTACGTCTGATTGGAATTGACACGCCAAGTGTCGACCTGAGTACCGCGAAGGATCTCGCTGCGCATCACGCCTGTCTGGAGCACGATGTCTCGATCCTTGAAGGGATCGTGCTGCATCACGTGCCGGCCGGGGAGTACGAACTCATCGCCCTGCCGCTGCCGCTTGTGGGATGCGATGCAAGTCCTGTCCGCGCGATTCTGCGCACCACGGACTGACGTCAATCGATCGTTGCGACAACTTTGACTTCCACCGCAATCGGCGTTGGTAACGCGTTGATTTCAATCGTCGTGCGCGTCGGGTTGGGCTTTCCCTCTCCTGCGAAGTACTCAGCGTAGACTCCGTTGTAGGCCGCGAAGTCATCCTTCATGTTCGTGAGGAACACGAGCACATCAACGATGTTGTCCCAGCTTGAGCCGGCATCTTCAAGCACCGCGCGAACATTCTCAAAGCAAGACCGGCATTGCGCCTCGATGTCGTACGCAGCGATTGAACCATCGGCATCGAGTGTCACGCCCGGAATAACCTTGGTCCCGCGTTGACGCGGGCCAACACCCGAGAGATAGAGCATCGAGCCAACGCGTTTCGCGTGGGGATAGGCACCGACCGGCTCCGGGGCGCGCGTACTCATCACATCACGTTCGCTCATCGAGTCGCTCCTCGTTCAGTCCAGTTCATCAATATGAAGGCAGATGTTCTTCGGTTCCGTGAAGAAGCGAAGTGCTTCATCCCCACCCTCGCGCCCGACACCGCTCTGCTTCATGCCGCCGAATGGCGTTCGCAAGTCACGAACGAGCCAGCAGTTGATCCAGATCACGCCGGATTGCACTCGCGCGGCCGTTCGATGCGCGCGGTTGAGATCGCGCGTCCAGATAGTCGCCGCGAGTCCGTATGGCGTCGCATTCGCAAGGCGGACCGCATCCTGTTCATCATCGAACGGCTGGATCGTCACGACCGGCCCGAAGATCTCTTCCTGGTTCGTCGCACATGTCATGTCCAGACCGCTGAGCACAGTCGGCCGCAGAAAGAAACCGTTCGCGCAGCGTTCCGGCAGGCTATCCGGGCGATCACCGCCGACCACGACCGTTGCCCCTTCCTCGCGAGCGCGATCAATACACGACACGACCTTGTCATGGTGCGAGGCGGAAACGAGTGCGCCTTGCTGTGTCGCATCGTCGAGTGGATCACCGCACTTGAGGGCGCGCGTTCGTTCGGTGAATGCCGCGAGATAGGCATCGTAGACGCCGCGCTGGACGAGGATTCGGGAGCCGCACAGGCAGATCTGGCCCTGATTGGCAAAGGCTGCTCGAACGCCTGTCGTGACGGCCTTCTCGAGATCCGCGTCGTCGAAGACGATATTCGGGTTCTTCCCGCCGAGTTCGAGTGACAGCTTCTTGAACATCGGCGCGGCGGCGGCCGCGATCGTCCGGCCGGTCGTCGTGCCACCCGTGAATGAAATCGCGGGCACGTTCGGATGCTCAACCAGCGGCGCACCGACCGATGGCCCGGTGCCATGTACAACGTTCAGCACACCCGGCGGCAAACCGACATCGCGACACAGCGCGCACAGCATCGCGGCGGTGACCGGCGTCATCTCTGACGGCTTGGCGACGACCGTATTTCCAGATGCGAGCGCCGGCGCGATCTTCCACGTGAACAGATATAGCGGCAGATTCCAGGGTGAAATACAGCCTGCAACACCGCGCGGCTGGCGCAGCGCATAGTTCATCACCGATGCGCTGGTCTGATATGCCTCCATGCGATCATGACGAATGGCACCAGCGAAGAATCGGAAGTTGGATGCCGCTCGCGGAATGTCCACGGTGCGCGCCAGTGTGATCGGCTTTCCGTTATCTCGCGATTCGGCCTGCGCGAGCGGTTCGAGGTATGCTTCAATCGCATCAGCCACCGCGAGCAACCAATCACTTCGCACTGCTGGCGAGAGTGCGGACCACATTGGAAATGCGCGCGACGCCGCATCAACTGCATGATCGACATCCGATGCGTCACTGGCTGCGATTCGCCCGTACTTTGCGCCGGTCGCCGGCTCGACATTGTCGAGCCATGCCCCGGATCGTGCGGGAACAAATTCGCCTTCGATGTAATTCAGAACATCGTTCATATCACTGGGCAGCCAATCGCCCGCCATCAACGGGCAGGTTTACGCCATTGACGTACGCCGCTTCCGGCGATGCGAGAAACGTGACGACGTTCGCGAGTTCCTCAGGCATGCCAAGTCGGCCGACCGGAATCGTCGCAAGAACACCGCGCTCAATCTCATCGAGTAGCACACCCGCGCGGCTTGCCCGACCTTCAAACAGCGACTGAAGCCGGGCCGTGGCCGTGAATCCCGGCAAAACGTTGTTGACGGTGATGCCCAATGGTCCAAGTTCTGCGGCTAACGTCCGCGCCCAATTGCCGACAGCGCCGCGGATGGTATTCGAGACACCGAGATTCCGAATCGGCGTGATGACCGACGTTGAGATGATGTTGATGATTCGTCCGTACTTCTCTTCCTTCATGCCCATCACCAGCGACTGTGCGAGCGTCTGGTTGCACAGCAGGTGTTGTGAGAACGCAGCGACATACGCATCCGGCTCCGCTTCAATTGCCGTCCCCGCGGGCGGTCCACCCGAATTGTTGATGAGAATGTGTGCAGGCCCTTCGGACGCCGCCCAGTCGTTCATGCGGTCGCGAACCGCCTGCCAATCCGAGAAGTCGGCCTGCACGACGCCATGCACCTGCCCGAGCGCTGACGGGAGTTCAGATCGAACCTGATCGAGCGCTTCGGCGTGGCGCGCCACGAGCGTGACCGCAGCTCCGGCTTCGGCGAGACCCATCGCGCAGGCTCGCCCGATGCCCTGCGTACTGCCGCAAACCACGGCGCGCTTTCCGCTGAGATCAATGTTCACGAGGCTTTCTCCTGAAGGAGACGCCAGCGTATCACGGATTGGGGTTCTTGCGCATCAGTGCGGTCAGGGACACGCACCGAAGGCGTTGATGACCGCGATCACATCATCAATATTCACCAGGCCGTTGCCAACCGTGCCGTCGACGTTGGTCGGCGCGATGTCGCATCGGGCTTCAGATGAACCGAATGCATTGATGACCGCGATCAGATCATCGATGTTCACCAGACCGTTGCCGATCGAGCCGCCCGGTCCGAGCGGCGCACAGTCCGCGTGGCACGGCACGCCCGCCGCCCCATCGACAGCGTTCATCACCACGATCGCAAAATCCTGATCATTCAGATCACCGGTGCCCGGCACGCCATCAGAATTGATGTTCGTGGCATCGACGCGCACGGTGATCGTGCCCGTCGTTCCCGCGGGAAGACGAACACCTTCGGTGTTGTTCATGACGTCCGTGGTTCCATCCGCGATCGAGAAACCATCGACATCGAATGCGTTTCCGCGATACGTCGCGCCGTTGTGTTCAACCACGAGATCAAGATCGTTGTTCCACGCTGGCGTTGCGCCGCCGAGCCCATGACCTGGCGCATCCGTCCAGACGAGCATGATGCGAACATCGTCAGCAGGATCGACGGTCGATACATCGATCGTCCACGACTCGCCGGAGTCGTCAAACATGATTGGATCATCAATCAACAACGATGTGCCTTCGGGCGATGCGAGGAGCGCGGCGAGGTCCAGTCGTCCCCAGCCCTGCTTGCTGTCGACGGGATGGCCGAGTGTGTTGCCATCTGCATCCGCGTAGCCGGCCAGGCTCGTACACGACGCGAGCACGGCCGCTTTGACCAACGCCGGGCTCGGATCAGTTGCATCGGGGAATCGCTGCCGATACAGGTCGATGAACAACGCAATTGCACCGGTGACATGCGGCGATGCCATTGATGTACCACACTGTAATGCGTGCAGCCCACTCGGTGTCGTTGAGTCGACATAACACCCTGGCGCGACAAGATGCGGCACGATTCGGCCGTCCAGCGCCGGTCCGTGCGCAGAATTCTCAGAGATACTGTCGAGTTGTGGATCGACACCGCCACTCGAGAACGTCTGCATCGACGTCGAACCGACGGCGATCAGATTCTTCGCGTCATCGGGTGTACCTTGCGTGCTCGTCCCACCATCACCGTTGAAGATGGACAGCACGTAAATCATCGGTTGATTGCCGGGCGTCGTCGGATCGGCATCGCGCACTGCGAGGTCAACCTGCAGCGTGTCATCCTCATAGCCAAGCGGGCTCGAAGATGGTCCCCACGAGTTCGCGCTGATGATCGCACCATTCTGTGCGGACTCGCGAATGATCTTCCGCATGCCGCCGGCCTGCGTGAACGTCGGGTTGTACAACTGTTCGATCAGGAACGCGCCGGGCGCGACGCCCTGACCGCGCAGGAATCCACCGTTGGCCGTCGAGCCACTTGCGCCACTCGACACGATAATGCCGGCGGTGTGCGTTCCGTGACCACTGAAGACCGCCGCGCCGCAGGTGTCGCCGGCACATGGCAGGACGCGATCAACGAGATCCGGATGACTGTCATCCATGCCGCTATCGACACTCGCGATGATCACATTGGAGCCATCAACGCCGTTCAGCGTAAGCCAGCTCGCATAGCCGGGAACAATTGAACCGAACTGATCGACGTTGCCAGCGATGTGCTGATTGCTCATCTCACCGCGATTACCACCATCAAACGGTTGCGCCTTGATCGCGTAAACGCCGGGGATTCGTGCGATCTCTGCCATGCGATCCCCGCGCGCAGTGAACCGGCCTTGTTCGAGGCAGTCACTGATCGCAGCTTGACTGGTACACACGGCGCCAGTCGCGCAGATCATGTCAACGACGGCGTCAACAGCCGCGTTTCGGCACATGAGCACGCGCACTTCGACCACTTCGTCAACGGGTGTGACGTTCGTATCTGGAACGCGGAATGCTGGTGCGAAGGGCAACGACGCGCGGACGAATGGGAACATGCCGACGATGTCAGCACGGACCTGATCGCTCCACACGATGTAGCAATACGGATGGATGTACTGCACGATCTCGACATCGGCGCCCTGAATTGCATCGAGCCAGACTTCGCGTGTCGGGCCTTCCAGTTGAATGAGATACAGATCGTGGCCATCGTGTGGCTCGGGCGTCCATTCGATGGGTAACGTCGGCACGCCATCGACAGGATCAAACGTGATGCCGCCAAGTGTGACGCGATAGGGAATCTCGACTGGCGCGGGCCGCTCGATGCCGATTGCGGGACCGCTCGCAACCTGCGCATGGACCGCGCGGGCCCCGAACAGGCAGACGACAATCACACTCCAGACAAGGCTGCGCATGGACGTGGGATTCCTCCTGACGCCGCTCCCAACTCTTCATACGTCGAATCGTGGTCGACCGCTTCACCGAAGTGTCGACTTCATGACTCTACCCCGCGCCTGCAGGCCGGGCGAGGACCGATCGAGGTTCCGCGTGATCACAGGGCCGGATCACCGGTGGAAAACCCCTATTTTCGCACCGTACACGACACGGTCGTCCGCTATGAGTTTTCGGACGTGGCGATCACAGGTCGAACGCTTCGTCAAGGACCTCGATCAATCGATCGATCTCCGCCAACGTGTTGTAGTGCACCATGCTGGCACGAATGACACCGTCATCGAGCGGCAGACCGAGCCGTTGACACAAGCGGTACGAATACATGTGCCCATGCTTAATGGCGACGTTCTTCGACGCGGCATGTCGCGCGACCGAGCCGGACGGCACACGATCGTGGACGAAGCTGATCGTGGCCACGCGTGAGGCATCGGCGTGCGCGGGACCGATGATGCGCACATCATCGCGCGCATTGAGATAGTCAATCAACCGCGCTTGCAACGGCAGTTCAAGTGCAGTCATCACATCAAACGCTGATCCGATCGTCGCGCGATCGCACGGCGCATCGTCAGGCTTGCCGGCCAGGAAATTCAAGTACGGTGCGAGCGCCAGCAAGCCGGCACAGCCTTCGTGGCTCACGCCGCCCGGCTCGAACTTGCGCGGCAGTTCATCATTCGGGATGAAGAAATGGTTCGGGCCCACCAGTTCTGCAAAGGCTTCCTTCGTCCCGAACATCGCACCCATGTGCGGTCCGTACACCTTGTAGGTGGAATACGTACACCAGTCGACGCCCCAGGCCTTGACATCCATCGCGCGGTGCGGTGCATACGCCACGCTATCGAGCATGACGCGTGCGCCGTAGCGATGGCACAGTTCGGTGATTGCCTTGACATCAACGATCTCACCAAACAGATTCGACACCTGCGGAAAGGCGACGATGCGCGTGCGGTCTGACAGCAGCGATTCCAGTTCGTCCAGTGAGACGCCGAACGTCGATGCATCAACCGTCCAGGTCTTGATCGCCGCGCCGGCCTTCTCGAGTTTCGCCCAGGCGCCGACATTCGCTTCGTGGCCGAGTTCGGCAATGATGACCTCATCACCGGGCCTGATCGTGTCTGCATACGCGGCGGCAATCATGTTCACCAGCGCTGTGCACGATGCACCGAGAATGACATGCCCGACATCCGTGCCGTTCATGAGCATGTTGATGAACGTGTGGGCATCGCGGACGACGCCGCCGCATGTCTTCGACAGCTTGAACTCGCCGCCGAGCTGGATGTACGTCTCGGTCATGTAGCGATGGACGGCATCGGCAACGCCTTGTGGCACCTGTGATCCGCCGGCGTTTTCGAGAATGACCGTTGATCCCCGCAACGCGGGGAACTTTGCTCGAATGGCATCAATGCTGACGGGCATGACTTCACTGGCAGACTGCGGCATGCGATCGCTCCTCATCGGCGCGATGCGCCGTCATTCCTGCCGATTGTAACGATCAAGCTCGATCAGATTCGAGTCTTGATGCCCATCGCGCGGACGGCGCACCAACCGGCTCGAGCTTCGAAGATGGAGAACCCGCCGACCAGCAGTAGCACGGCGACACCAATCCACGCCAGCGGCGAGGCGATCACATTGATGAGAATGAGTACCGCAAGCACGACTCCGAGCAGGGTCGCGACGATGCCTGCCTGCAGTCGGGCTGCTTTTCCACGGGCGTCAATGTTGCATTGCATGGGTGATCGTAGGCGGACTCAGAACTCCGCGTTGCGCGGGGTTCGTGGGAACGGAATGACGTCACGAATGTTCGCCATACCGGTCGCATAGATGATCGCACGTTCAAAGCCGAGACCGAATCCCGCGTGCGGGACGGTGCCGTATTTCCGCAGGTCGCGATACCACCAGTATGCTTCCTTGGGCAGACCGACTTCGTCGATGCGTCGATCGAGGACATCCAGCCGCTCCTCACGCTGCGAGCCGCCGATGATCTCGCCGATGCCCGGCGCGAGGACGTCCATGGCGGCCACGGTTTTCTCATCGTCGTTCATGCGCATATAGAACGCCTTGATGTCCTTCGGATAGTTCTGAATCACGATCGGTCGGCCAACGTGTTCTTCCGTGAGATAACGCTCGTGCTCGGATTGCAGATCTGTACCCCACGACACCGGGAACTCAAATTTGGTGCCGGACGATGCGGCTTTTTCCAGCGTCGAGATCGCGTCCGTGTAGTCCATGCGTTCGAAGTCAGCGTTGATGAACGTTTCCAGACGTTCGATGCATGTCTTATCGATGCGCTGCTGGAAGAACGCCATGTCATCCGCACGTTCTTCGAGCAACGCCCGGAAGATATACTTCAGGAAGTCTTCCGCGAGATCAGCGTTGTCGTTGAGATCAGCGAACGCGAGTTCCGGCTGGTGAACTATGTATAGTTGTTCCTCGGCTCGTATAGAGCGCGGTACAAGACGGCCGTAACCGTACTTTCCGGGGACCTCTTCAGCAACGTGAGCTATCGAGACATCAAGTTCAACGTCCGCAAACTTGGGAATCCTCCTAACAGCATAAGTATCTGTAACCTCTCCGTGGTAGAAGCCCATCTTTAGGACAGCGCCCACGACCTTCTTCTCTCGCGAACTCTGACGTTCACGCGACGGCAGGCAATGCTCCGCCGTGATGAGTTCGTTCCGTGAGACCAGTGTTGCAGTACACTGCTCTTTGGTTCCGTTCGCAAATTCAACAGAGAGCATGCCAACAGCCTCGCTTAAGAGATAGAGTTCCTCATCACGATCAATATCGCGGAGGTTCTCTATCGTGTCCGGCTTCGCCACACCCTGTTTCTGCGCGGCGGATTGCTGCTCCGGTGCGATGGCTTGAGGCTCTTCATAGTTCGGTTGGCGCGGCTCTTGCGCACAACCGCACACTGCCATCACAGGCAGACAGCGCAGGACGTGTGAAATGCTTGCCATATCAAGATTCCGTTTGTTATCTGTCGAATATACCATGTGCTAATGGAGAAGAGATTTGAAGCTTTTTCCACTCCTGCAATCTGTCCTGATTCTCTTTGCGGTCGGTTTTGAGGCGACGGCGCAAGAAAGGTCTTCCTCGCCTGAGGCCAATACATCCGCACGCGAAATCATGTCGCCCGATTTTAGGAACGATCTATTAATCTTTGATACGGTTTGCCTTAGTGGCTCCACTGAAGACATTGACGACCTAACAAAAGAACTGTGCCGCGGCCTTCTTAAGGAGAGGCTCTCGGTCGAGCAGGAACAACTACTTGCCCGATACGAGTTTGAACGGAAGTTCCTACAGCAAAAGCTAGAACTCAATGCATCACTCGCGGACATCGAGAGAAGGGCTTTTGAGACGCAAATGGACCAAGGCTCGTACCTGTTCCGGCTCGCAATCATTCTTTCAATCGGCGGCGCAATCGCGGCCGCGGTACAGTTTCGTTCTGTTTACAAGGACGCCGGACAATCGAGCGAGCTACGTATCAGCGGGAAGGATCTGACAATAAAGACCGCATGGATTGGTGTTGTTATTCTCTTTATTTGCATGGTTTTTCTTTCTTATGTTATCTTCTTTGTTTACCAAATATCATCGGCAGGCGCCCATTTCAATTAGAGCAAGGGTTCCAGAAGAACTTATACTGAATTCCAGAGCGAGTTGCAACGTTTCAGGCGAAGCGGAGCCTGACATCTCTGCCGAGTTCCGAGAAGAGCGCTTGGAACGGCGTGCGGTATCCCAGGCATCTCCTTGGCGTCAGGTGAGG
>JBCCFX010000147.1:0-10408 GCA_039029515.1 Planctomycetota bacterium | reverse complement strand
TGCACATGGAGAGTCACGAGATATTCCAGGTCAACCGCTGTATTCGTATCGCATCTCCGACGACACAATTGTTGGACCAAAGCAGAAAATCGTACTCGTCGGCGGGAACCATGGAGGCGAACCGCTTGGCAGTCATGCCCTTGAAGGAATGGTTGACTTCCTTTTGAGCAGCGACCCAATGGCAGCGTCAATTCGACGACGTGCGGAGATATTCGTGTATCCGCAGGTCAATCCGGAGGGACGTTACGCAGGCTACTTCCGGACGAGCGTTGAGCGGCCGGACGACAATTACAATCGCACATGGGACTGCAGCAATGGAGGCTCTGACAAAGCCCTGATACGCGATAGCATGGTCGCGGATGTAGGCGGCCCGATTGACATTCTCCTCGACTTCCACAACCAGTTCGAAGAGCTTGATGGCATTGACGAGGTCCTCGTCGGGGCTGCCAATACCGGGGATGATTACGTTGTGAACCTAGCGGCGGCTGGCGTGGAAATCGTAACGCCATCCACTTCATTCTCAGGCGTTCTGCGCAATTGGGCTGCTAGCACGTATGACGGCACATCAAGTGGAGGCTTGGGAGCAAGCCTGGCAATTACACCCGAGCCAAGACCCGGTGCCGGCCGGACCATCGCCGACTATCGTGCGCACGGCGAGGTGTACGGTCGATCACTCTATGCAACGCTTCAATGCCCCAGCACCAACCCGTGTGTCGGCGACATAAACGCTGACGGAACGGTAGATAGTCTGGATCTCCTGGTAGTTCTTGGCGGCTGGGGCCTTTGCTGTGATGGCGATCTCAATTGCGACGGCACCGTGGACTCACTCGATCTTCTTCTTGTGCTGGGCGCCTGGGGCCCTTGTCCATAACTACTCAGTTCCTGGCCTTCGAAAGAAGGCCTTGAACTTTGCATTCAGGCACGACTCTGTCCGCGGGATGTGATGAAGAAGCTGGATAAGGAACGGCAATTAGGACTGCCCATCTACCCTTGCATGCGCTATCGCGGGCAATCGCCAAAGTTGAGGATAACTGCGAGCAGATCATCAATGTTGACGACTAGATTGCCAACGGTTCCATCACCATTGTCCGGCGCAATGTCACATGGGCCTCCGAGTTGGCCGAACGCATTGATGACGGCAATCAAGTCATCGACGGTGACAACTCCATTTCCTCCAAGCGGTGAACAGTCAAACGGACACGGATTAGGTTCCGTACACACAAAATTTCCGCACGGATCTTCAATGCTACCGGACAGAAAAGGTTCGCCGCCGAAAATGAGCTCACACTGACAGGGCGGCCAGGCCGGGAGACATGTTCCATCTGGAAGACAACACGCAACTGGGACTGGGCTTAGCGTGCCCGAAGAGAAGTCAATTGTCTTTCCGCCACCTCCAACTCGACCACTCACAAAGACTTCTTGCGTACACCGAGGCACCGTGAGTTGAAGGATCAGCACCCTCCATCCAGATGGTCCACCAGGCACTGCGACCGAGTCTGACGGCGGCGAGATGAACCAGCCAACGTTCTCTTCATCGACACTCGCTTGCAACCCACCAAGTAGATTCTCATTGACGAATGAAATGCTGCTCGGCTGATGAGCATTGCCCATGGCGACGAACGAATCGAATGCAAGAGTCGGGACAGACTCAAAGAACACAGGAGATGGGGGGATCAGAGACCCGAACGATTCGTTGTAGATTGGGACAAAGGAATCGAGCTTGAACGGTACACCGTCGTCAACCGAACCACCCACAAACGCGACAACATCATCTGGATGTTCAACGTTAACCCAGTAACGACGAACCTCCCACTCCGATTCAAACGCCTCCCACGCTTGAGCAACTTCAGCCGCGCCCCTGGGTTCTATCGACCCGTCAACACGAACAAATCCGTTCGAGAAGTCGGCGCGAGTGAACTGGACTCCGACAATCCCTGCGTGCGCACCAGCGGCGATGACCATTGATGCGATGCTCGACTGAGCAAAAGAGGTGGTTGTAGTCATTTGAGCCTCCCGAACATACGGTAGCCCAGTGATACCCATTACCACAAGAATGAATTGACCAGTCCAACCCGCACTGACCGGGGAATGAGGCTCGTCAGACTGGACAAGTAGCATTTGACGAGAGAGAGCTGGACGAAGAAACCGCAGGTAAGGTCGACTGACTCCTCCGGACTCGTTGAGCAGAACTCGCCGCAGTCGTGCCAAATGCCGCCAATATTGAACACTTGCTCCTTCTGGATTGAGCACAGGCGCTTACACCTGTAGCTTCAATTGCGATCTGGAAGTTTGTGGACGAACAACTGCGACGTGACATTCGCTGCGCTCACGCAATGGAGAAGGACACATGTCGGATACACCGAAGCTCACCGTACCGCCGAAGAACCCACACAATATTCAGGCGACGAAGCGTTACATCTTCAATGAGACCGGCAACATCATGGTGGCATCCACCGAGCTCGCATCCGAGCAGATTGCCGAGAGCGTTCGCGATGTCTTTGCCGAAGTCTCCGTGTTCTTTGCGGCGATGACCAAGGCGATGAGTACGACCATCAATCCGCGCACCAGGAAACCGTACTCAATCTACAACTACAACGCCATCCGTTCGATCATTGACGGATCTGGGCTGTTCGCACAAGTCACCGAAGAGGATGTCGAGTATGAGAGCGATAGCTTCGGCATGACATTCAGCAAAGAGCTCATCGAAGCAGTGTTGGGCTTAGCGACCGGCGAAGGTGAGCTGAGCTTCGCGTCTGCCATGGTCTCTTCCATTGGTTCAGCCGGATTCAAAATCGGCAGCCGTCGCGATTCAACGGACAAGACCGTGGCAAACATCATCTTTGTCTGTGAGTACCTGCTTGGCATGCCAATCGTCAGCGCGATTGTTGTGCGGTGTGATACCTCGAAGCATGTCGAGACGTTTCGAGCTGGCCCGTGCGTCAAAGGGAGCAAGACGTCCTTCAGCATGAAGCTGCACAAGGACACATACATGTTCGTGACGCCTCGATTCATCAAGGAGTACGCGGGCGACCTTGATTCCGCTGAGGCCGATCTGAAGTTCGCCGAGTTCGTCGACTTCCTCAGGGACCTTGTAGAGAACAAGCCGAATGTCCAGGTCATGAAGGACATGAAGGGCAACACCGCGCCAGAAGCGCTCAAGAAAGACACGACCTACGCAATAATGGGAGAGTTCTTCGGCGACCAGGCAGGCACCTTGAAGTTCCTTAACGGCGACGGCACGCTTCATGTCGCCCAAGGCGAATGGAGCAGGGACTTCATCACGTTCAGCGTGAGTGGTACTCAGTCAACACTTTCGCCGATTGCGATCTTTGCTCATGGCGACACAACCACGCCACTCGTCACGACGCCGACAGCGCACACCATCGATGAGGGACCACCGCACGTCGACGGAATCTTTCACGGTTCGTCAGGCGTATCCACGTTGCAGCACAGGAAGGACTACACAATCAAGGGATTGCACTTTGGAACCAGCGACAGAGCGGGCGAACTCAGCTTTGTCAATGCACCCTCCTCGAGTACCGCCGCGATAGTCTCCGACCCCAGCAATTGGAGCGACACTGCTGTCACGTTTCAGGTCACAGGCGACTTCTCGGCCGCTGGTACCGAGAAATGCAAGATCCGCCTGACGACAAGTGATGGACGCCACTCGGATTCTCCTGAGAGCGTCGGCATTTCGACCACCGATGAAGATGTCGATGGCCTGCCCGTAACTGAATACAACTGCATGCTGAGAGGAACCGATCGAACGATGGACAAGTGCCAAAAGGTGTTCGAATACGTTCGACGATGGAATGTCCTTGTCATCAAATCGTGCCCAGGCGGAGACGACTTCGCGAAGAAGAGAATCAAGTACCTTGGCTTCGACGATCAGTCTGGTGTTGAAGGTATCTTTGAGAAGGCGTTCAGCGAGTACGGATATGAGATGGACGTCATTCTCAACACAAATGCGGAGTGTGTTTTCTAAGGTCACTCCGCAAGCAGTTCACGCACCGCACACTGTCACTGATTGGCTGGACACTCCCGAAGGACGTACAGAGGAAGACTCAGGGGAGTGGGACTGGGAGGATCCCGGCCTGAGGTTTGGAGACAACGCATGAAGAGTCAGTGCACAGCTTCGTTCCGCTCGTTGGCTATCGCAATGCTCCTGATTGGCGCCGCCACTGCTGCGGGGTGCGAAACAGAGGTTCGGCGTCCTATCGCAACCTCATTGCAGAACCTCCAGCTCGACGTCGCACCTATCAAGGGGCCGGTGTTTCGACACAATGAGGTTTTCTCCATCGCGGGCCTCATTCCGACCCCAGATGTCGGATATGTGATGCACTACCCAGCGGAGGATCGCAGCTGGTTCAACAAGCAGACTATGCCGCCCAGCACTGCTATCGGCATCAGTGACCATCGTTCACACAAGCTTGTTGGTACGGTTGGCGCGAATGTGAGCGACACGCAAGTGAACAACGTCTTGAAACTTGCGCTGAAGGTGCGCAAGGCTGCGGCCGCGCTGATTGCCGCCGATGTAAAGCGAGCGTCATCAGCGGCCCTGCTCTCCAAGGAGAATCAAGCGCTGGACCTCAATCGGAAGACTCTGGAGGAATTACAGTCCAAGCACAAAAACCTACTCAGTTCCCAGAACAGCAGCGCTTCCTCCGAGAAGGTCAGTGCGGCTCAGAAGGAGTTGACCGAGGCACGAAACGCAATCAATGAGTCGGAGATCAAAGTGGCAAGCACAAGAAGCCAGCTGATGTCCGATGAGCAAAAGAAGGTTGGTCTGCGGGCTGCACTTGATACCGCCATCACCGAATTGCATGAGAGCGCGACAACACCCGGCATTATCATCGCGAACTGGGCTGTCGAAGAATCGTCCGAGTTTGAAGTGAAAGCAGAAGAAGTAGCTGGCGCTCGGTTTGAGAATGAGAAGATCCGAGACGGCCTGGTCATCCTCGGAGGTCTCAGGGTATCTCACCTCTACATCGGCGATGATTTCAAAGATCTCTATTTGAATCTACAGCGTGAAGATCGACTTGCGTTTCAGCACGCCGGACTCGTGACGTACACATTACAGGCGAAGCATGTTCGATATCTCTCGACACTGGATCTCACGCAACTCGTGAGAGCACAAGCTGAGATTCGCAAGAGCGACCTTGTCGCGCCGGAGGCCATTCTCGCGCGCATCGATTCCGTGAGCATCAGTGCTGCATACGAAGCGGCCGCTGCGCTGTCCAGTGTAGGATCAGCATCGGGCATGGCGTGGCGAAGCGAAGCCATAGAGCTGGGCACTGATCCCAGTCATGCTGCAGATGGCGATTCCATTGACGCATTCGTGAACGAGAATGAATGGTCTACTGTGCAAACAGTTGTGACGACACCAGATCGACTCGCGCGACTTTGGAAGGGCACGCTGGGCTCGCATCGCGACATCGAGATGCCGCTGTTGCTTGAGCAGAATTTCAAAGGCTGCGGAGGTGTCGACTGTGTCAACGAAGAGCTCGGTAGGATTCGCGGCGAGCTCCTCACAGATCGGTCTTATCTGGGCAAAGATCAGCTGCGATCGCACTTCAGTTGCCTGGCTTCTTCTATTGGGCGTCTTAACAGAGACTGGCCGGTCGAAAAGCATTGCCATGATGACGACGCGCTTCGCCGTGTCGCCGCACACTTGAAGCATGTGAACGCGACGACGGACCCGACGAACGGTAGTTTTGGCTGGTCAGGAATCAAGGCTCGATCGAAGCAGATGGCCACTCTCATTCAGCACCTTCATGGCGCGACTCGTGAGATCGAAAAGATCACCAACCGACGAATGCGCCGCCGATCTCGCTGAATTCGTCCACTTGCGGAAGAGGATATGGAGGAGTGGGATCGGGAAAGATCCTTCTGTTGATCCAGTATCACCGGCCAGGAACCACCGGTCTTCATCGATGTTCCCGGTGCGACGACCACATTCGACGCCCCTATCAACAAGGACCTTCAACAACCGTTCACATCGTGATCATTGGTTCCCGGAATCCGTCGGCAGAAGTGCGCGGCCTCACCGTCGCTTCAGCACGCGGTCCGCGCCAACGTGGTTCGCGAGATAGATCTCGGCCACATCGTCACCGTCGAGATCGATGACCTCGACGTCAATGCCGTTCGTGACCTTCATCATGGGTAAGGCATCCATAGTGCTGTCTGCAAAAACGCCTGAGCCATCGTTGACCCACACCTGCACCGAGGGGCCATTGACGTTCGCCAGCACGAGATCAGCGTCGCCATCGCCGTCGATATCGTGTGCATCGGCATCGAGCGTGAACGCGCCGCTCGCCGGCAGCGCATCATCCGGCGCAGGCGCGAAGTTGCCCGCACCATCGTTGAGGAGCAACACGTTGGATGGATTGGTCATCGGGCGCCAGCCGACGTTGGCGAGAAACGCATCGAGATCGCCATCGCCGTCGGCATCGAAGAGATCAATCTCGCGCGTTTCGCGAATGCCGGCGTGCGCCAGTCGTTCATCTGTCGCATCCGAGAACATGCCGCGACCATCATTGATCCAGATCCGATTCTGCTCTTCGTTGGCGATGAACAGATCGATGTCGCCATCGCCATCGACGTCGCCTGCTTCGATGTCCTGCGTGGTGTCGGTCTGACGCGGCACGCGCGAATCGTCATCGGTGAAGTTGCCCGCGCCATCGTTGATCAGCACGATATTGACGCCGGCGTTGCCGAGGATGAAATCGGTATCGCCGTCATCATCGATGTCGAGTGCGAGGACAGCGTTGGAGATGCCGCCCGGCGATGGCAGGCGGTCAGAAGCATCGGTGAATTTGCCCGCGCCGTCACCGAGGTACAGTTCGTTCGTCTGGTCATCTTCGGCGACGAAGATAATGTCGAGGTGATCATCGCCGTTGACATCGGCAATCGCAATGTCTTCGGAGTCGTTCATCTGGCCTTGCGGCAGCGCGTTGTGCGCACGCGTGCGATCGCCGTCGGCGGGTGTGATGAGCACGATGTTCTGGCCGAACTCGCTCGCGACGATGAGATCGGGCCGACCATCGTTGTTGAGGTCAGCCCATTCCGCATCCATGGATCGGCCTTGCGTCATGGCCATCGGCAGCATGTCAGCCGATGCATCGTGATAGGTCGTCTCGCCGTGTGCGGCGGTGGTCAACAGGGTGCAGACGAACAGCGAGCCGAACGCGGCGTGTGCGCTACGCATGGTGAAATCTCCGGTGATGTCGTCTCCCCACGTTGTCCGCGTTGATACCTGAGGCGCAGGTCAGGGTTGCAGGGGATTCTGCGGGGCATGATTGGGCGGGATGTCAGAGGCATGTCGAGGTTTCACAATGGGGTCAATGGCGATGCCTGTAGAATGGCGGCATGAAGAACTTTACGGGGATTCGGGGCGTACTCGTCGGTGCATTTGTGCTTGGTGTTCTGGTCGTATCGGGCCATGCCGATATGGTTGAGGTGCGCGTGACCGTCGAGGATTACACGGGAAAACCGCTTGAGAACGTTGCGCTCACGATCAATGACGAACCAATTCCACGTGGCGTCTCAGATGCCATCACGGATACACACGGTCGCGCTATAGTGCGGGCTACCCTTGATGGTGACGTCATTTACATTCGCCAAGGGTTCGCGAGACCGACAACGCTGACGCATGAAGAGCAACGTGCCGTGACGCGGCAAAGAAAGCAGATGCTAGGCCTCGCATTCCAGCCCAAGCACCCAATACGGCGCGTGGTTGGTCAGCGTTCATATGACTTGCGCATTGTCGGATACGAGGCTGTTAACGTCACCGCGACGTTTGTCGACACCAAAAATGAAGTGATCGATGACACTATGCTCATCGGCACTCTCTTTGGCATGCGGCGCGGCGTGAACCAACTCATCATTGCGGATCGCGCTGATCAACGTGGACTTCGGGTCGGCATGCCGGTCGAATTGACGGCAGAACAACTCGATGCGGATGTTGATCTTGGCAATATCAATGTGCCTGATCTCGCAGAACGAGTTGATACCGAAATTCTGCTCGTCGGCGATGGAGAATTTCGACAGAGCGATCGAAAACAAGGTGTCGCGTGGGGCGTGATTCTCATTTCAAAGTCTGGTGACACGGTTCTCCATGTCTGGACGCCGCGAGTGAGTGGAAGGGAGTTTCCGCCGGAGCCACAGCCGTTGATGTTTAGTCATGGCGGAACGCTGCGAATTCCGGAGGGCGAGTACTGCGTCGCAGTGCACACGCTCGCAATGTCAGCGGCATGCATGCAGATGCTGAACATCATCCGCGACGGTACCGATGAACAGCGAGCAGCGCTGACGTCCATCACCATCACTGAAAATGGCCCGCCGATCGAGATCAACATCCCCGAAACATACGACGCTCTGATGAGCGTCCTCATCGAGGATGACCGGGCGAACGCGGTGAATGCGGACGATGTGAAGGACTGACTTCAACCGGTCGCCACTCAACCCACGTTCATTCGCTCGTAGACGACCCATTCATTGTCGCTTTGCCAGCTGTGGCCTTCGAGCAGCGGGCATGGCTGCATCTCGTGACGTGTGCGTCGCAGGCCCATCGTGTGGAGCGCATCGTCATCCAGCTTCGGTGCCGGCATGCCGATGTACAGTCCGCCTGGCCGCAGCGTGCGCGCGAACGCGGCAAAGACCGTTCGCGTATCAGCCTCATCACAATGAAACGAGCTGTAGCAATCGACGATCACATCGAACTGCTCGCCGAAGTGGTCGAGATCAAACGTGCGGTTCAACAGCAGCCGAGGCTGCTTCGGCGCGAGCTGATGCAAAGGGACTTCATAGGTCGCAAAGGCCTCGAGGCTTCGCGCGTGCGCATCAATGCCGAAGTAGCGTTTCGCGTTGAGGTACGGAATCAGCCAGACGCCGAGGCGACCGCAACCGCAGCCGAACTCGAGCACCCGATGGTCCGGCGTGACCCCGCATGAACGCAGGAAGTCGAACTCGTAGCGCCCGAGCGCCCACGGTCGGCCGTATGCGTTGTGGTGTTCTTCCTTGACGAAGCGTTCGTTGACCGGCCCATCGTGGATCGGCGCGAACGATTGGGTGTCGCTGGTGCGAAGCGCATCCTTCCAGCGATACGATCCCTGATCCGCCGGTACGAGGCCTTCGCCCGAAACCTCGATGGGAACGCGAGCGCCAGGATCGGCGAATTCTGGTGGCGGAGCGGTCATGGCCGACGAGCGTAGGATGCGAAGCTCAAACCGGCAACCGAATGTGTGGTCTCCCGGGCCGGCTTCACACACGCACGCGCCTACGATGATGAACACTTGTTCCCGTCGTGACCGTGCCCCAACCAGACCTCATCTCGGTGCAGCCGAACGGCCTCTTCTGTGAGTCTGGCGGCTGTTTCGTGGATCCATGGAAGCCGGTCGACAAGGCGATCATCACGCATGCCCACAGTGACCATCACTGTCGTGGGTGCGGCACGTACCTGTGCACGCCAGAGACCGCCGCAGCGCTGCGCGTTCGTGTCGGCCCCGACATTCGCGTGCAGGAACTCACCTACGGCGAGCGCGTCACCGTGGGTGATGTTCATGTGTCGCTGCATCCGGCGGGACACATTCTGGGCTCAGCGCAGGTCCGGCTCGAACCCGTCCATGGCGGTCCGGTGTGGGTGATCACCGGCGACTACAAGACCGTGCCGGATCGTGTGTCAGGATCATTCGAATCGGTGCCATGCGATGTGTTCATCACCGAGAGTACGTTCGGTCTGCCGGTCTATCGCTGGCCTGATCAGACCGCGGTGGCGGCGGACATCAACGCATGGTGGCAGGAGAACGCCGAAGCCGGCCGCACGTCGTTGCTGATCGCGTATGCATTGGGGAAGGCGCAGCGCGTCATCGCGGAACTGGATCCATCCATCGGTCCAATCGGCTGTCATGGCTCGGTGCAGGCAATGTGCGATGTGTATCGGAACGCCGGCGCGGCGTTGCCGCCGACGGTTCATGCAAATGCCGAGTCAGCGCCGTCGTTGCGTGGACAGGGCATTGTGGTCGCGCCGGGTTCAGTATTGGAAACTCCCTGGGTTCGACGATTCGTCGGGCCGAACGGCATTCGTCGGGCCATGGTCAGTGGATGGATGATGGTGCGCGGACGACGACGCTGGCGCACCGTCGATCGAGGCTTCATCATGAGCGATCACGCAGACTGGAATGGGCTCATCGAGACCATCCGCGCGACCGGCGCATCGCGGATCGGCGTGACGCACGGCTACACAAGCGTGATGTCGCGCTACCTTGAGGAACAGGGATTCGAGTCGTGTATAGTGCCCACCCGTTTCACGGGGGAACAACCGATAGGCGCGGGGGCGAAAAGTTACGATCAAGTACCCGCGGTGGATGACTCGTGAAAAGGTTCACGCAGTTTTATATCGCGCGGGATC
>JBCCFX010000146.1:0-10479 GCA_039029515.1 Planctomycetota bacterium | reverse complement strand
ACGTCGGAACTATGCGTTGAGGTTGGTCATAATCGTCCCGGCACGGGACACGCGAAGTATACGATGCAAGCATCGATTGTGAATGCCGAATCGCCTGAATCGTATGAATCGGCCGTTTCGCGATGCGGAGCGCGTTGATTCCAGGCGAGTCTGTTGGCAGCGCGATCGACGGGCGTTAGTCTTGAGGTCTTATGACCGATCGCACGCCGAACGACGGGTCACCTGAATCACCCGTTGCACCGCACGACGAAACAACGCAGGCCGCTTCGACGACCTACGGCGCGGATCCGCTCGTCGGCTCGCGTATCGGCCATTTTTCCATCAAGAGCATCATCGGATCGGGCGGGATGGGCGCGGTCTATCTCGCCGTGCAGGAGAACCCTCATCGCAAAGTTGCGCTGAAGGTCATGAAGCAAGGGGTTGCATCGCGGTCTGCGTTGCGTCGATTCGGATTCGAGTCGCAAATCCTGGCACGTCTTCGGCACCCCAACATAGCACAAGTGTATGAAGCAGGAACGCACGATGATGGTGCGGGCGGCGTGCCGTTCTTCGCGATGGAGTACATTCCGAACGCGCGGTCGATTGTTGAATTTGCACACGTCAAGAAACTGAGCGCGCGCGATCGACTGCAGCTCTTCACACGCGTCTGTGATGCCGTGCACCATGGACATCTGAAAGGCATCATTCATCGCGATCTGAAGCCACGCAACATTCTTGTTGATTCCTCGGGCGAACCTCGAATCATCGATTTCGGTATTGCGCGGTCGACGGACTCCGATCTCGCGGTCACCACGCTGCAGACCGACGTCGGGCAGTTGATCGGGACGTTTCAGTACATGAGCCCGGAACAGTGCGATGCGGATCCGGACGATCTGGATACGCGCAGTGACGTCTACGCGCTTGGCGTTGTGCTCTATGAACTCCTGACGGATGCGTTGCCGTACGATCTCAGCCGTGCCGCGGTCTACGAAGCGGCTCGCATGATCCGCGAGCAGATGCCGGCTCGACCAAGCACCATCAATCGCACGCTTCGCGGTGACATCGAGACGATTACGCTCAAGGCGATGGAGAAAGATCGCGATCGGCGATACCGGTCGGCAGAAGCGCTCGCGGAGGACATTCAACGGTACCTCCGAGCCGAACCGATTCGTGCGCGTCCGCCGAGTGCGGCATACCGAGTCAGCCGGTTCGTTCATCGTCATACCGCGCTCGTGGTTGCGACAACAGCAATCATGTTGCTGTTGATTGCAGGGATCGCGATCACCGGCACCGCGTTGATTCGTGTCGATCGAGCGGAGCAAATGGCATCGGAACGAGCGGCATCGCTTGAGCGTGTCGTGGAGTTCCAGGCCGAGCAACTCAGTACGATCGATGTGCCGCTCATGGGGAGTCGGTTGCGTGAGCGTGTGCTGGCTGAAGCCGAAGCATCGATGCTGCGAAGCGGTGCGTCGCAGGAAGTTCTGGCGACGCAGATGGCGTCTCTGGACACACTGCTCGCTGGCGCGAACTTTACGGATGTGGCATTGGGTGCGCTGGATGAGAGTGTCTTTCAGCGCGCGTACGCGACACTCGACGGAGAAACGCTCGCCGGCGAACCGCTCGTGCGCGCGACGTTGCTGCAGACGCTGGCAACGACACAGCGAATTCTTGGCGCTCTGGAGGCTGCCCGTGCGCCACAGGAAGAAGCGTTGCGCATTCGCCGGGATGCGTTGGGTGATGACCACCCGGAGACGTTGGCGTCGATGGCGGGTATGGGTGATCTCCTCTTTGCGCAGGGTCGCGTTGACGATGCTGAAACGTATTTTCGCGAGGCACTGGACGGTCGCCGGCATGTGCTTGGTGATGATCACCCGGAGACGCTCGAATCGATGAACACGCTCGGTGCCTGGCTGGATCGGCAAGGCGATCTTGAGCACGCTGAGCCGCTGTACCGTGATGCGCTCGAACGTCGCCGGCGTGTGCTCGGGGATGATCATCCCGACACGTTGACATCGGTCTACAACATGGGTGCGTTGCTTGCAGACCAGCAGCGATTCGAAGACGCCGAGCCGTTCTTCCGGGAAGCGATGGACGGACACCGTCGCGAACTTGGCGAAGATCATCCCGATTCATTGCGCTTGCTTGCGAACGTCGGCGCACTGCGGTTGCGGCAGGGGAGACTCGATGAAGCTTCTGCACTCTTCGTGGAGTCGCTCGACGGCCTTCGTCGGGTCCTGGGCGAGAACCATCCGGACGTCGTGTCCATGCAGATCAACATGGGTTCAATCCTGACCCGTCAGCAGCGGCTTGATGACGCGATCGAGCAGTTCGATGCGGCGCTGGATGGATGTCGCCGTGTCCTTGGTGATGCGCATCCGAACACCGTCACCGCGATCAGCAATCTTGGCAGCCTGCTCTCGCGTCGTGAGCGGTACGAGGATGCGTTGCCGCTGCTGCGCGAGGCGTATGAAACGCGCCGCCGCCAGATGGGCGCGGATCATCCTCGTACGTTGACATCCATGTCGAACTTGGCACTCACGCTCTATCGTCTGAAGCGTTACGAGGAATCCGCGGTCATGTATCGTGAGCTCATCGAGCGAAACGAAACGGTACGCGGCGAGAACCATCCGCATACGACACAGGCGATGAGCGCGATGGCACTCGTGCTCACGGAACTCGAGGCGTACGATGACGCGGCGGCGACCCTGAAGACGTGCCTGACTCGCCTGGAGTCGATGCCCGAGTCGCGCGATGCGCAGCGTGCCATGATCGAACGACTGATCGAGGTGTATGAAGCAGGCGGTAAGACGGAAGATGCCGCGTCGTGGATGCTGCGGCTTGATGCGATAAACGAAGCAGATGCTGCCGACACATCGCCCTGACAAGTCAAACTGCTGTGATCGCCGTGTTCACGATTGCGTCCCGTCCTCGTGCGGATAGGCTGGAACACCGTAGGAGCGATTATGTGGAAGCATCGACAGATTGTCACCGGACTCGTCAGCGCGATTGCGACGGGAATCGCGTCGAACGCGATGGCCGCATCGTCCTGTCCTGCTGACTGTGTGCCGCCTGGCGGAAACGGGACGGTGAATATCGATGACCTGCTCGCGGTCATCAACGCATTCGATACGACGAACAGCGCGTGCGATCACGTTCCCGACAATGGTGACGGCACGTTCGGCAACGGCATCGTCAACATTGATGATGTGCTGGGCACGATCAATGCGTTCGGCGCATGCCCGATCGTCAGCGGGGACTTTCCCGGGTTCTGGATCAATGGTGGTTCGTGTGCATCCGAACCCTCGATTCAGATTCACGCGTACAACGATGACTTTTACATCCTCCGCCAATCGCTCTGCACGAACTTCGAAGGTCCGTTCATGTACCTTCTGTTCGGCGATGACAAGGTGCTGTTGCAGGATACAGGCGCGGGCGGCGTTGCGATCGCGAACACCGTTTACGGCATCATCGATGACTGGCTTCTCGCGAATGATCGCGCGTCAATCGAGTTGATCGTCACGCACTCGCATGGTCACGGCGACCACGTCGCAGGGAATGCGCAGTTCAGCGGGCAGCCGAACACAACGGTGGTGGGGAACAGTCAGTCGAGCGTCAAGAATTTCTTCGGTATCACGAATTGGCCGACGCAGATCGTCACGTATGACCTTGGTAACCGCATCATCGATGTCATACCGATTCCAGGCCATCAGTCAGCGCATATCGCGCTCTACGATCGCCAGACGGGCATACTGTTCACAGGCGATACGTTGTATCCCGGTCGCTTGTACATCTCAGACTTTCCGACGTATGTGCAGTCGATTCAGCGGATGGTGACATTTACAGAAGAACTGCCGGTCTGCTGGGTGCTTGGCACGCATATTGAGATGACGACGACACCTGGTGTTGACTACAACTTCGGTGCAACATTTCATCCGGGTGAACACGAGCTTCAACTCACACGCGACCACCTGGTTGAGTTACTCAATGGCGTTCGTGATATGGCCAATGCGCCTTTTATTGATGCACGCGATGACTTCATCATCTATCCGTTGAACCCCGCATTCTCGTCATTCGGCCGTCCGGTGGTCGATGGGCACGGCGTGGCAGACTCACTTCGCTGATGTGGCAGTGAGGTCGCGGTTGTCACCTCAGGCGGACAAGGCAGCATTGAGAGCCGCGATGGTGATCTGTGAGCTGGCGATTCAGTCAGAGTGACCAACGAATCCTTCTGGTCACACCATCTGATCGGGTACAGTAGAGCGTGGTCACCACGGCGGCGTGATGATGTCAGTTCAGGACAATTGGCATGGCGAACGGACGCAAGAAAGCGAACGGCAAGCTGGATAATGGCTTCTACGAGGCGGAATTGCACCGACTTCAGGTGGAGTTGGTCAAGCTTCAGGCATGGATTCGGGATCAGCGCCACAAGGTCGTCATCATCTTTGAAGGGCGCGATGCTGCGGGCAAAGGTGGTGTAATTCGTCGGATGACCGCGTTTCTGAATCCTCGGCATTGTCGGGTTATCGCGTTGCCCAAACCGTCGGATCGCGAACAGACGCAATGGTACTTCCAGCGATACATTCATCATCTCCCTGCGGCAGGCGAGATCGTGATGTACGACCGGAGCTGGTACAACCGAGCCGGCGTCGAACGCGTCATGGAATACTGCACCATCAAGGAGTTTCAGGAGTTCCTTCGCGCCTGTCCGCAGTTTGAGCGCATGCTCGTGCGATCCGGAATCACACTGATCAAGTACTGGTTCTCCATCAACCCCGAGGAGCAGGAGCGCCGCTTCAAGAATCGAACCAAGGATCCGCTCAAGAAGTGGAAGTTGAGCGCTGTTGACTTTGCATCGCGGTCGCGCTGGTTTGAGTACTCCCGCGCCAAAGATGAGATGTTTGTCCACACCGACACGACCGATGCGCCGTGGTACGTCGTGAACGCTGACAATAAGAAGCGCGCCCGGCTGAACTGCATGAGCCATCTGCTGAGCCTGTTCCCGTACGAAGATGTGCTGCCGGACCGCGTTGAGTTTCCGCCGCTTCAGGACGACACCGGCTACGTCCGTCCGGCCCGGTCGAACTACAACGAGATTCCCGAGCCGTATTGACGGCTGTCGGATCGACGCGCATCAATTTCAGAATTCTCCGGGGAGCTGCGTCATCGTTGGTGTTGTCTGTCCTGAGGGCAGGTCTCGACGGCCTGCTTGCACCCTCAGGAGGACATCAAGATGGATCGCCGGACCTTTGCGCACGCTTCTTGGATCTTCGCCGCCGCGATGGTGGCATCACCCGCACTGGCGGGCGACAGCTGCAATATCACCCCGTTCGGGCTTCCGGATGTGGCCGTCGCCGATGGCGTTTCGCAACCGGTTCTTGCCGACTACGACAATGACGGCGATCTCGACGTCGCGGTCACGGGCGGGTCCGGCTTCGCGATCGCACTCAATCAAGGCGATGGGACGTTTGCGACGCCAGTCACATATCCCACGGCCGAGGCACCGCGGCATATCGCGACCGCCGACTTCAATGGCGATTCGTATCCGGACATCGTCGTGCCGTTCCTCAATGCAAGCGACTTTCGAGTCGTGTTGAACAATGGTGATGGCACGTTCGGCACGCCGGTCAGTTACCCGCGCATCGGTACCGTGGTGTGGGTGACGGTGGGAGACGCCGACGATGATGGCGACATCGACATCGTCTGCGCCAACGGTTCAGATGACTCGCTCTCCGTGTACCTGAACGATGGTGCCGGCACGTTCATGGAGTTCAGCACGTTCAATGTGATCAACGGTCCGTACTCCGTCGAGTTCGCGGACTTCACAAACGATGGCCTGCTCGACCTCGCGTTCTCCGCGGCCGTTGACATCGCGCCGGCAGGTGGCGGCGAGACCGTCTTCATCATGCCGAACCTCGGGTTCAACGATGGAGACTGGCTCGGCTACACGCCGTACCTCTTCTCGACGACCTTCGCGGTGGAGGTTGGCAGCGCGCCGTTTGAGATCGCAGTCGGTGATCTGGACGGTCAGAACGGACCGGATCTTGGGGTCATCAACGCGCTCGACGACACGGTCTCAATCGCGTTCAACAACGGCGATGGCACGTTCGGCCTTGACATCGAGTATCCACTCTCCGCGCCGAGCTCACTCGCCTTCTCCGATGTCGATGGTGATGGTGATAACGACATGCTCGTGACGAACTTCGGCATGACCGAACTCAAACTGCTGATCAACGACGGCACGGGGACGTTTGAAGGGGCGCAGACGTATGTCGCTGGTCGCTCCGTGCGTGGACTCGCGATCGGCGACCTTGATGGCGATGGCATCAACGATGTCGTGTTAGGCGATGGTGACGATGGCACGATTCAGTTCGTTGTGAACCCCGGCGATGGCACGCTCGAAACCCCGGCATCAACCTATGCCGCCGGCACGCGTCTGTTGGAAGTCGAGTTGATGGACATGGACGCCGACGGTGATCTCGACGTCGTCGCGCGCACGGGTGGTCTGGGTGCGACGGTGCAGCCGGGTATCACCATCACGCGCAACAACGGTGATGGCACGTTTGGTGCGCCGGAGCCTTCGTTCAACGCGCTGGCGACGCGCGACATGGTTCTGGCCGACCTCGATGGCGATCTCGATGCGGACGTCATCTGGTGGCAGAACGTCGGGTCCGATGATCAGCAACTTGTCGTCCAGTTCAACAACGGTGATGGCACGCTTGCCGCCGGCATCGTGACACCGCTGGTCGGGACGGTCGTGCAGGACATCAACGTCGCGGATCTCGATGGTGACAATGATCCGGACCTTCTCTACCACTACCGGATTGACACGGTCTTCCCCGAGTTCACATCGTCAAAGTACTACACCGGATTCCTGTACAACGATGGTTTCGGTGCGTTCTCAGGCTTTGAAACGTTTGAAAACCCACCGCCGGGCTGGGGCGAAATCTATACCGCTGACATGAACGGCGACCCGCATCCGGACATCGTGTACGGCGGCTTCACCAACAAGATTGGTGTGCAGCTCAACAATGGTGATGGCACGTTCGCAGCCACCGTGACCTATCCCGCGGGCCAGCTTTCATCGGACCATGAGTTTGTTGACGTTGACAGCGATGGCGATACCGACGTCATCGTGTGCAACCGACTGAATACAGACATTTCCGTCTTCCTGAATAACGGCGATGGCACGCTCCAGACCGACGTCCGCTATCCAGTGCAGTACGATCCGTTCTCACTCGCAGTCGGTGATGTGGATGGTGACGGCGACATCGATGTCATCGCGCCGATGAACGACAACATCAATACGTTCTCGTTCTTCAAGGTCGCGCTCCTGCTCAATCAGGGTGATGGCACGTTCGGCGATGCGTTGCTCTACGATGCCGGCACGTCGTGCAACCATGCCGCCATCGGCGACCTCAATGGTGATGGCGCGAACGACTTCGTCGTGTCCAACAACGGCGACGACAACATCTCAGTCTTCATGAACCGCTGCGGCGGTGGGGGTGGCGCGCCTTGCCCGGCGGACTGCGCGCCGGATAACGGCGATGGCACGTTTGGCAACGGCACGATCAACATCGATGATCTGCTCGCGGTGATCAACGCCTTCGGTCAGGCCGGCGGACCGTGCGACATCGCACCTGCGAACCCCGATGGGACGTTCGGCAACGGGACGATCAACATCGACGACCTGCTTTCCGTGATCAACGCCTTTGGTGATTGCCCCTGAGCGGCACCCCGCGTTGACGAACGACACGATTCCTGAGCGATGCGGCCGGCCTTCCGGGGCCGGTCGTGTCGTGCGCAGCGCCATCAGCATGCCGGCGCTGCCTGATCCGTATGGCAGGACTCATGTCAGACTTCAATGCAAGCCGATATTCTCGGACGTGCCGGCGTCGGTCGTGCGGCACCGATGGTGGCCTGCATTGGGGAGAATCGCTGATTCCTGCCCCATAAACGGTCGATGAATCGGGAGTCGGGAGACTGTTATTCAGACGGTTGACCGCCACCTGCGAGGCGATGACCCTGATGGATCCGCACACTGTCCTGATCGTCGACGACGAACGGCACATCACCTTCGTGCTCAAGTACAAGCTCGAAGACATTGGTCTGCATGTCATCACGGCCCACAACGGGAAAGAAGGTCTCGAACGCGCGACGGCTGAGCGCCCGAGCCTGGTGATCACCGATTTCCAGATGCCGTACATGAGCGGTATTGATCTCGCACGAGCGTTGCGCGAGCAGCCGACCACGTGCGAGATTCCGGTGGTGATGATCACCGCGCGAGCGCACCGCGTTGGCGCCGAGGAGCTTGTGGACACCAACGTCTGTGAGCTGATCCAGAAACCGTTCAGCCCGAGCCGGCTGCTGGCCTTGATCGGCGAGATTCTCGATGTGGAGCCGACCCGGAAAGCGTCGTGATTGAGCCATCGATCCAACACGAGCAAGACAAGATCCTGAACGCGCTGCGTCATCGCGGTTCGCCGTTCGGTCTTGAGATCTGGCTGTACGACATCGCGACGCAGTCGATCATCGCGACGCCGGTCGATCACACCGATGAGCTTGATGATGCGGCGATTCACGCAACGGTGAGTCGTTCGCAGTCGGGTGGTGATGCAGCGCCGTTCCAGCATGATGATAATCACTGGGTCTTCCCGGTCGCATTGACCGACGCTCGAGATATCGGCAGATGTGTTGCGATCGCGACGACGACATCGCGCACGCCGCGTCACGCGGACATGCAGGAATTCAGCGCGACGTTGCAGAGCCTCTTGCTGGACACGGTGCGTGATACCGCGCGGTCAGATGACTTCGCGCTTGCGGCGAGTGATCTCAGCCGGGAACTCAGCGAATCGTATGAACGTATGAGCGTGGTGTTCCAGATCGGCCGGTCGATGACGTATAGCGTCTCGCCGATTGATTTCGTGGTTTCGACGTGTGAACAGATCCTCGCGCTGCTTGACTTCGAGTGGATTGCGGTCCAGTACTTTGATCGAGCGGCGACACTGGGCATTCGTCGTCGTGCGCCACTGACCTTTGGCGCGTTTCCTGCCGATCCGATGGACTTCAAACGGATCGTTGGAGATATCGTCGGGCCGGATGGTGCACGACCGTTGTGTTCGATTCTGGACCTCGGCGAACAGCCGCTCGCGGATCTCATGCAGTCGCAGGTGGTCATCAACCCGATCATGCACGATGAACTGGTCATCGGCATGCTGTGCGCCGGCGGCAAGGTCGGCGAAGGCATCGAGATCGATGTCACCAGCCACGAAACGCAGGTGTTGGAAGTCGTCGCGGAACTCGTCGGTGTGTTCCAGCAGAATGCATTCCGATTTGCAGTGCAGCAGAGCATGTTCAATGGAACGATCGGCGCGCTGTCGTCCGCGATCGATGCCAAAGACCCGTACACACGCGGTCATTCCGAGCGCGTCGCGTACATCGGCAAGCAGATCGCGATTCAGATGGGCTTGTCGTCCGACGACGTTGAACACGTCTACATCGCGGGTCTCGTGCACGATGTCGGCAAGATCGGCATTCCAGAATCGGTACTGTGCAAAGCTGGTCCGCTGACGGATGATGAATGGAAGATGATGAAGGATCACCCGCAGATTGGGTACGAGATCCTCAAGGACATTCCGCAGCTCGAGCCGATGCTGCCCGGCGTGTTGCATCACCACGAATGCTGGGATGGCGGCGGCTATCCGCACAAGCTCATCGGTGATGACATTCCGCCCATAGCACGGATCCTCGCGGTGGCCGATGCGTTTGATGCCATGAGCTCGGATCGTGCGTACCGCGCTCGGCGACCGCGCTCGGTCGTGCTCGACATCATGCGAGAAAACGACCGCGGTCAGTGGGATCAGGATGTCGTCGATGTCTTCGTCAACAACGTCGCCCTGCATGACTACGACGAAATGATCGCGCGTCAAGCACGCGTCGGCGATCGCTTCGCCGCCTGAGTCTGTTCAGATCACATCCAGATGAAACGAGCGGTTGACGTCGGTGTCACGGTGACGTGACGCGGACGATACTGCCTTGTTTCAGGAACGGGGCGCCGCCGCCGCCCAATTCATAGAAGCCTGGCGGTGGGTCACTGTAGTAGATCGGATTGTACGTCAACGTGACGCTGACGCCGGCTTTCATTTCAAACTTGCCCGCGTAGACCACGCCTTCAATCACAGGATGTCCGCCATCAAAATCGAGTTCGCCGGTCACGGCGACAAGGCCACGAATCACGGATGGATAGACATCATCATGCGTCGCCGAATCGTACGTTTCGCCGTTGGAGATGGCGGTGACCTGATCGCCATCGGCGATCACGCTGCCATCGCTCTCGCCTTGATACGGCGTGTGGCTTGGATTCAGGTTGATCGAATGACCGTTCCCGCTGATGTCAGACTCAGAGACGATATCGCCTTCGGCATCCTCGTTGAAGTTCATGTGAATCGTTCCATCAACGATCAGCGCCGGATAGTTTGGATATGCCGGCTCCCACACGATGTT
>JBCCFX010000145.1:0-10504 GCA_039029515.1 Planctomycetota bacterium | reverse complement strand
AGTGTCATGTCCAAATAAGTACAGTGATCCGTGCACATATAAACTTAAACTCATCACACAAACAATCAAAATGTGCATCTTCCAATCGGGCAAGGACATTCCGCCGCTGGTGCGACTGTCCCTGCGCACGCTGCAGTACCTCGTCATCCCTCTGCTGTCCATCTCCATGCTGACCGTCGGGTCACTCCACTTGGGCTCGTGCGACGCCGCCGGTCAGCCCCTCCTGCCCGTCTGGCACATTGTCGCGGGCGCGTCCGGCCTCTGCACGCCCGTCCTCTACCTCCTATTCGACGAACTGAACCCGCGGCTGAGCAGACGGTTTCCCACCATCAGTGAAGTGCTGGACAATTGTGTCGTTTTTCCTTACCGGCGAAATCTGCCGGCAAGCCGAACGCCAGCTTCAAGAAGGAAGCGCAGTTCGACCTCTGGCAGTCCTTCGTGCAGTGGGCACTCTGGAATGGCTGGACTACTCCGGAAAAGCTCGACAACGCCAAGGGTAGCCAGGCTGAATTCCAGGCCTTCTGCAAGAAGTTCTGGAACAAGCAGTTCACCGCCACCACGAGCACCACGCGCAAGCGTCCGTCCACGACCTCGAAGAAGCGCTCGACCACCACGAGCCGCAAGCGTTCGACGGTCAAGGGTCGCAAGACGAGGACTTCCTCGTCCAAGCGCACCACCACGCGTAAGAGCACGACCGGCCGCAAGAGCAACCTGCGTCTCGCCGGTTCCTCGAAGCGTTCCACGACGCGTCGTTACAGCCGCGCAGCCTGATCAGTTCCGATCAGTCTGAATGATCATGACGACGGGCTCGGCAATCTGCCGGGCCCGTTTTCTAAGTGCAATGGTGTCATCGCGAGGCTGCCTCAGGGCAGATCTGCTTCGCCCATCAGGCGGAAGTGCTTTCGGCGAAGTACTTCGCCCGCGAGCGTGTGATCGTCCACTGCGAGCGCGATCGTCGGTCGTCCGTTCGGCCTCAGCATCAACGGGTAGGCGAAGCGAATATTGAGCTCAGCGCCAAGCAGATACAGACACATGCTGGTCAGCGTGTGTTCATCGCCAATCTCCACGATCAGCAGATCGGATTCGGAGAACGCCACCGCCTGTTCACGAAGAAGCGAGCGAGCTGCATCAGAGTTGTTCGGGATGATCCTGACGACCGCGTAGTCAGACGTTTCCATCACACTGAACGCGCAGAGGTGAACCGCCTCCGCCTCGTCAAAGATCGTCACGAGGTTCAGCAGGCGACCGACCTTGTTCTCAAGGAAGACGCTGAATTGTCGCACACTCGGCGGCGCGAACCCCCGTGCCGTTGACTGCGGCAGAACCTGACTCATGTGCCGCTCCACTTCACGTCAGCCTTCACGCGCATCCAGGCGCCCGATCACTGACGTCGTACCCACTGTGTGAGGGTACTGTTCCGCATCGATTTGTGCCAGAGAAATCGCCGCTGAACACCGTGAATACGCGATCAGACCCCCGCCGGGACCACCAGATCGACATCACCAGGTGCATCCGTCAGCCCGGCGGCATGCGTTCGCTGCAGGAACGTTTCGACCGCAGACAAGCCGCGTGGGCCGAAATCCAGCGTCCAGCGATTGACGTACAGCGCGACGAATTCGTCCGCGAGTGCCGCCTCCATGCCGCGAGCGAACTGCAAGGCATAGGCGACCGCTTCATCGCGGTGCGCGAGTGCATGATCAATGGACTGTCGGAGTAGCGTCGTGACCTCGCGCAACGTGCCCGCACCAAAGCGTTCATCCAGATCCCGGCGAATCGCATTTGCACCGAGCGGCAGTGGTAAGCCCGTCTCGGCGCCCCACCAGGATCCGAGGTCAGCCACCAGGTGCAGGCCGTCGTCGGCGAACGTCAATTGGCCTTCATGGATCACGATACCGGCGTCTACTGTGCCATCGCGGACTGCATCGATGATCGTCTCAAACGGTAACTCGACCGCTTCGAACTGGTCCTTGCCCAGCAGAAGGCTCGCGGTGGCAAACGCACTCGTGAATCGGCCCGGAATGGCAATCCTCAACCGGGCTGATCGCATGGCTTCGATGGTCATCAGCGATCTGGCCACCAGCTTCGGGCCGTAATCATCCCCCATCGAGGCTCCGCATGCCGTCAACGCATACGCATGTCGGACACGTGGGTAATGCACGCAACTGATCGCCGTAATGTCGTATGTCGCCTCGAGCGCCTGATGGTTGAGCGTTTCGATATCCACCGCGACCGGCGTGAATCGATATCGGCCAACGTCCAGCGCCGGCAGGTCGCCATCGCGCTCAAACAATGGCCACCACATGAAGGCATCATCCGGGTCCGGACTGTGCGCCAGCGTGAGCTCGATAGGTGTCTTTTCAGTCACGAGGAACTCTAGACCATCGAAGGCGTCTCGGCACTGAGTTCGCGCCGAAGAATCTTGCCTGTCGGATTGCGCGGCAAGGCTTCGACCACGCGAACGTCGCGTGGCACCTTGTACTGAGCCAACTGCTCTCGGCAGTGCGATCGAATCCCGGTCTCGTCAAATTCGCAGTCCTCGGCCAACTCGATGAACGCCAGCGCGACTTCGCCGCGCGAGTCATCCTGAATTCCGATCACCGCAGAATCCTTGACGCTCGGATGATCGTTGAGAACTTCTTCGATCTCGCGCGGGAAGACGTTCTCGCCGCCGATGATCAGCATCTCTTTGATCCGACCCGTGATGTACAGGAAGTCATCCTCATCGATGCGACCCATGTCGCCAGTATGGAAAAATCCGTCGTCATCAATGACCTTCGCGGTGTCTTCCGGCAACTTGTAATAGCCCTGCATGATGTTCGGGCCCCGCATGATGATCTCGCCGTCCTGCCCAGGCCCAAGGACGCTCCCGGTTTCGACATCGATAATGCGATGCTCGAGCTTGGGAATCGGACGTCCAACACTTCCGTGACGGTGATCCTGCGGTCGACACCAGTGCGAGACCGGCGATGTTTCCGTCAGACCGTAGCCTTCGTTGATGATGACCTTGAATGTATCTCGGTAGCCGGTGAAGACTGCTTCAGGTAGCGGTTCACCGCCGGACACGACGAATTCCAGGGATTCAAAATGCTCTGACGTAGCGCTCTTGGCATGGAGCAGCGCATTGAACATCGACGGGATCGCGATCAGCACATTCGGCCGATGCGTGGACAGCAGTTTCAGAATGCGCTTCGGCATGAATCGAGCGGTGTAAATGATCGGCGATCCGACTGAAAGCGGAATGAGCGTCAGCGCGGTCAGGCCGAACGAGTGAAACTGCGGCAGAACGCCGAGGAACCTGTGAGCCGGCGTGAAGTGAATGAACTCCTGCACCTGCTGGACGTTCTCGGCAAGATTGCCTGAACTCAGCATGACACCCTTCGGTCGTCCGGATGTGCCAGAGGTGTACAGCAGTGCGGCGAGCGCGTCGTCCGGGCGTCGTTTCGATTTGCGAAGCTTCGGCAGTCCTTTGAACTGCGACTTGAGTTCATCGAGCTTCAGCAGCGTCAGGTGTTCCGGCAACCCTTCGACGATGTCGAGCATCGGCGTGACCGTCACCACGAGATCGAGTTCGGCATCATCAACGACGTATGCCAGGTCATCATGCTTCAGCAGGTAATTGATCGGCACGATCGTTCGGCCGAGCATCCATGACGCGATCATGGCCATCGGAAACAAGCCCGAGGTGGGCAGGATGATGCCGACCTTGTCCCGATCCGAAGCCTTTTCAATGGCTGCGGCGAGGTGCAACGCCCCGATGTAAAGGTGAAACCCCTTCCAGCAGCGCTGATCATCGGTGATCACCACCCGGTTGGGATGCAGAAGGAGGCGACGAAGGATTGGCCTGAGCACTCGCATGTCGTTGTGTATCACCTGGCGCAATTCTGGCGCGGATTAGAGGTTTCATACGATATCGCCGGAGTCGTTGTTCGTCTGCCACGATCGCACGGCCCGACCCTGACCCGTCATGGAGGACAGTCATGCCCACGTTATTCGGCCCACGCGTTATCGTCCTGTCTTTGCTCGTTGCATGCCTGGCTTCGGTCACAACCGGCTGCCAATCCACGTCGAGAACCCGTCTTGACGAAGCGGTTCGTGCCTACGACGCCGGCGAATACAACACAGCGCGAGATCGGGCATCACGCGTTCTGGCGGATGCTCAGTCCAGCCGACGATATGAAGCCGCCTACCTGGTGGGCATCAGTTCGTACCAGCTCGGATACATCGACGAGGCGGAACGCCGCCTGACGTTTTCCAGCAAGGCATCGAACAAGACAGTGCGCGGGCGTTCCAAGGCGATGCTCGGTCGCATTCGACTCGATCAGAAGCGATACCGCGAAGCCGATGCATTGTTGACCTCGGCATCCGAGCTTCTTGATGGCAGTGATGCCGCACGCGCTCGGGATCTTGCGATGGATGCCCGGACCAATATCCGCACCAGTGAACGGACAACGTCGGCCCAAACAACGATGTACGCCGCGCCGGAATCGAGTATCGCCGTCGAACCGTTCAACCCTGATATTCAACCGGTCGCGTCCGCAACGGTCGTGCCTGTGCATCGCTTCGCGCTTCAGATCGGTGCGTTCGCAGATGAATACCGAGCGCTGGCCGCGGCTCGCGATGCACAGCGCGTCGCCGACACACATGGACTCGGCCTCGTCCGCACGCTGCCGCGCATGGATTCTCGCGGCCGAACGCTGTACATCGTGCAGATGGGCTCTTTCGAGAACCGCTTTGCGGCGGACCGCGCACGAAGCCGTATTGGAAGCCTTGAACTCATCGTGGCTCAGGAACAGCGCTGACACGAGTCGATCCACTCGTATACTGGCGACATGATCCATCGCTCGCTCGGCATTCTCTGTATCACGCTCATCTGTGTCACTGTTGGCGGGTGCAACAAGAAGTCATCGAAGTCTCGAGCGGTCGCACCACCTGCGAGCCTCGGCGCTGATACCGCAACGCGCGATCGATATCCCGATGGCGTCCTTGCGGTTCGCGGGACATCATTCCCTGTGACGACCGGCGCTGCGCCTGGTTACGTTCCCGATACGTCATGCCGAGAATGCCACACGGAACTCTACGACAGCTATCAGGAAGTCGGCATGGCGCGATCTCTGGCTGAGCCGCGTCCGGAGACGATGCTCGGCGACTTCAACGGCGCGGTGTATCACCACGTTCCATCCGGACGATATTACGAGTTCATTCGTGGCGAAGGTGACTATCGCGTGCGCCGCTATCAGATCGACGCTGACGGAACGCGATTCAATCAGATCGAACAGTCGATTGACTTCATCATCGGTTCCGGGAACAAGGGACAGAGCTTTGCCTACCAGACGCCGGCGGGCGAGCTCTATGAACTTCCCGTCGTGTGGTACCCGGAGATCAACGCGTGGGGCATGGCACCTGGATTCGAACGGCCTGACCACAATGGCGTCCGACGCCAGATCACGCGCGATTGCATGTTCTGTCATAACGCCTATCCGGATGTGCCGATGCACACCGATCGAACGGGCGATCCTCACACCTACCCATCAGCCCTTCCCGAAGGCATTGGCTGCCAGCGTTGTCACGGCCCTGGTGCCGATCATGTCCGCGTGGCGTATGAACCTACGGCAACGGTGGAACAGCTCCAGGGTTCCATCTTCAACTCGGGCCGGCTCGAGCCTGCGATGCAGGATCAGGAGTGTTACCAGTGCCACTACCAGCCTGACAGTCAGACCATGAGCATCGTGCGTCGACCAGAACGCGGCACCTATGGCCATCGATCCGGCGTGCCATTCGATGATTACGCAGTCTTCGTCGATCATTCGCCCGATCGACAGGCAGATCGGTTTCAAATCAACCATCATCCGTATCGACTTCGTATGAGCCGGTGCTTCACCGAGAGCAACGGCGCACTCAACTGCCTGACGTGCCACGACCCGCATCAGAAAGTTCCCGAAGCTGACCGCATTGCGCATTACCGAACCGCGTGCCTGACCTGCCACGTGTTCGACGATTGTGATACGGCCGCGATGCAGGTGGAAAGCAGCAGTCTCGACAATGTCGACTGTCTTTCTTGTCATATGGTGCAACGCCGAACGCAGGATGTCATCAACGTCGCGCTGACCGATCACCTGATTCGGCGTGAACCGCCGGCCACTGATCTCACGCGTCCTGCAAACCGTCCGCCGGCTGTCGCACCAAGTCAACGCTCTGCGTTTACCTTCGACGGTCCCGCAACGGTTGATGAAGATGAACGTTACACGGCACTTGCAGCGTGCGGCAGCAGCAATGCCCCGGAAGGCATGCGTTATCTGCAGGCTTTGCTCAGCAAGGAAGACAGAGACGTCGACGCCAAGTTCTTTCTCGCAGGATCGCTCTGGAATTCCGGCCAGGAAGACGAGGCCCATCCCATCCTCGAAGAACTCGCAGCGGACTATCCTGACCGCGCCATCATGCAGCGCATGTATGGTCGATCATTGATTCGTCAGGGCGAACCCGAACGCGGCATTGAGTATCTCAACGCCGCACAAGACCTTGGTGATACTTCCGCAGAGGTCTACTTTGGTCGCGGCCTGGCGTTGTATCGCCTCAACCGGTTGTCTGAAGCGACAAGCGAGTTTGAGCAGGCGGTCGTGCAGTGGCCGTACCACGTTGATGCGTGGATGAACCTCGGACGCATTCATTTGAACGGTCGTCAGTTCGAAGTCGCGGCTGAGTCATTTGCCCGCGCACACGCCGTCGATCCGAACCGAGATGAAGCGTATTACTTCCATGCCCTTGCCCTGCTTCTTCACGATCAACCGGGCCGTGGGCTTCGCGTCACGCAGCATGCCGAGCAGGTCAATGGGCCGACTTCCAGGATTGAACTCACGCGTGCGACGGCATTACTGACGCTCGGTCGCTTCGACGAGGCTCGCGATGCGGCCGCCCGTGGTGCAGACGATGATCCCGGCACCGCAGGCTTGATCAATGCACTGGCATCGCTGCTTTCGAACGATCGAGGTCAGGCGGCCACGACCTATGCCGCAATTCAGGATGATCTGAAGCGGACCGCGGTCGTCCCGGAATTGCGCGCTCTACTGCTCCGTCAGGCCGAAACCAGTCTGGGTGGTCCACGCGGGTGAGCGCCGGAATTCGTTCGCGAATCGCTGAATTGACGACGGTATCATCTGATGGTCGGCATCCTGAGAATCGTCCTGGATGTGGAGTTCTGCCATGCAACGCCTCGTGATGTTGATGTGTTCGGTCGTGCTTGCCCCGGTTGTCCTGGCGGCGAATCCTCCCGCAAGTGAATCGGATGCTCCATCGGTGGGCGAGCCGGCGTGGTCGCCCATTCCCGACAGCGGGTTGATTCCACCCGTGGCGGGCATGCAATCGTTCGGATCGCCGAATGAGATGAATGCACGGGCACGCGTTCGGCAGTACGAGAAGCAACTCCGCATCATCCACCGGAAGTACTTCCAGAAGCGACGCGCTGAAACGCTTCGAGCGCAGGGGTTTCGCGAGCTGTACGAGTTTACGGATCCTGCTGCGTTTCTACCGATCATCGAAGTCTTCGGTGACGAGAGTGACGCGATCCTGCTCCCGATTCTTGATCACTTTGCGAGCCTCGGTGAACACGGCGAAGCCGCACTAACCTATCTCGCAATCTCCCATGATCGGGCGGGGATACGAAACGAAGCGAGCATGCGCGTCACGCAGCCGGATGCCCCGCCAGTTCTCGGCGTACTGAATGTCGCGTTGCGCGATAGCGATCACCACATCGTCAGCAACGCAGCGCTCTTCGCGGGCACGCACAATCTGCTCGAAACGATTCCGCTGTTGATCTTCGGTCAGGCTGCGGCGTCACCGCGCGACAACACCGGCGATCAGGCATGGATCGCGATCGAAACGCAGCGCGCCTACGTCATTGGAACGAATCCGACGGCCGGCAATGGCGCCGGCGCTTTCGGGCCCGTCATCGGAACGGTTTCCGAGGGGGCAGTGCTTCGAATACAGGATTCGTATGTCATCAGCTATCGGACCGTGGTCCACCGCGTCCTGGTCAGCATGACCACGGCAGATTGGGGTCAATCCACTGCCGACCTTGAATACGACCTGAACAAGTGGCTTGCGTGGTACAACACCGAGTACATCCCGTTCAAGCTTGAGCATGCTCGCATCGAGGCACTGGCAGACGACCCCGAGGCGACGGGTTCCTGAGACACCGAATCGGCTCAGACCGATTCACCGTGATCAATCCCTTGACTTTGTGCTTCCCTCACCCGGTCGCGCGCGTACTGTTTCTCTGAGGACTCGGACGGCCGCGACGTCCGAAAACTGAAGAAGGAGCAAAGTGATGCGACAAACGTGCGCGATGGTTGGACTGGCGCTGCTGACAGGAATTGCCGGAGGTGCTGGTACCGAGTCACTGAACGCCGATGTACGCAACGACCGCGCGACAACAGCATCAGGTGGCGGGGTCACGGGCCCCGATGTGATCGTTGGCCAGGTCGGGTTGGATCCCGGCGACTTCTTCGGCTCGTTCGTGAATTACCCTTCCGCCAACGGCTACCGCTCCTACGCCGTCAATACGACGTCCTGCAACGTTGGCGATGCCCCGCTGTCATGGCGTGATGGCACCCTTGAGATGCCGGACAAGCGACACCCGGTGATCGCCCAGAACATGTATCGTTACGCTGACGGCCGCATCGAAATGGTTGGCATGAGCTGGCTCAAACATGGCTTCTGTGCCACGACCTTTGATCTGTGCGGCACCTGCAACGTGCCGCTCGATTGCGACTTCCTGTTCCCGGGATGCTCCGATCCCTATTCTGCAGGAACGAATGGCAACAATCAGAGTCGATTGGGCCCTCGATACGAAGTGAATGCACTCACAGGGGATTTCCCCTTTCCCGCAGACACGGAGTCTGCGCCGGTGAGCGATTCGACCTACCGGCGCCTGCGCGTCGCCGAACAGTACGTTGAAGCAGCGTCGAATCCGAACGCGACGTGGTTCGTCGAGGTGCAGTACATCGCCGCCGACGATGCCGCAGCTGGAAACGACCTGAACAATGCGTCGTATCGCAAGGCCATGCTGGACACCGATGGCAGCCTGCTAAATTTCGATGGGCCGACCGTGCAGGAACTGCCGGCCATCATGGCGTGGCCGACACTCGATCCGAATGCGACCGTCGTTGCGGTTGACGTTCCGGGTGAAGGTCGCCTGCATCTGGGGTATGCCGCCCATGATCTCGGCGACGGCCGTTGGGCGTACGAATATGCGATCCACAATCTGAATTCTGATCGTGCCGCCGGTGGCCTCCGTGTGCCTGTCAGCGAAGACACATGCATCACGGAGATCGGTTTCCACGACGTCGAGTACATCGCGGGTGAGCCGTACGACGATACGGATTGGTCGACATCGCAGATGGCTGGCGAGTTGCGATGGGCCAGCGCTTCGTTCGCAACTGATCCGAATGCGAATGCCGTGCGCTGGGGAACAATGTACAACTATCGATTCATCGCCAACGCGCCCCCGATCGTCACGCCAGTCACGATTGAGATCTTCAAGCCCGGCGCAACCAACGAAATGACCGTCATGGCGATTGCCCCGCAAACCCCGTGTGCCGCAGACTGTGCGCCGTCGGGTGGCAACGGCACCGTGAATATCGATGACCTGATCGCAGCGATCAATGAGTTCGGGATGACAGAGTCCGATTGCGATATCACACCGGTCAATGCCGACTGCACGACCGGTAACGCGATTGTGAACATCGATGATGTGATTGCGACGATCAACGCGTTCGGACCTTGCCCGTAACAGTTCGTCCCGCTGACGGTTGTTTTCGGAACCGTCCGAACCGTCGGAGTCCTTCAACACAGAAACGCATGGAAGCCAGCGTCGCACTTGGCTGTGACGGCGATCATTGTCACGTTGGATCTTGGCTTCTTCGCATCCGGCTGGCGGGTGTGTTCACGGGGAGTCGGATTCGAACAACTGGCGTGGTGGCAAGGATTCCGTCATGGACCGATGCACACGACATGGGCACAGCCGCAAACTCGTCTGCCGCAACGCGATGATCCTCACCGCTACCGCGCTCTTCTCGAGCATTCTGGCCCCAACCGTGAACGCAGCTCCCGAGCCGCATCACGATCGCGTTGTCCGTGCGAGCGAACGACGCGCGATGGTCACACGATCTCGCATGGTGCGCCGATCCCTGCACACTCGCGCATTTCGTCGCACGTATCGCCGCCCGATTCCAATCCCGTTCGCTGTCGACGCGCCGCCCACCGCGGGCATGTCCGCGTTTGATTGCAACGACAACGGCATTCTCGACGGTGTTGAGATTCCACGCGTGGTTGTCGGCTCAGCCGGCCCGACCGGGCCGTTCGGCGCCGGCGTGGCCCCAGAGTTCATTCTTGAGAGCCCTCCGCGTGCCGCTGGACCAGTGCAATTCATCGTTTCGGCACAGGGTGATATCGGGCAAACATCGGAGTTCCTGACGATTCGCCTCAATGGTGTCAATGTCGGCACCGTGTT
>JBCCFX010000144.1:0-10612 GCA_039029515.1 Planctomycetota bacterium | reverse complement strand
GATCCTTCGGGCCCTGCCCGCCGCAGCAATAACGAACATTGGCGGCGAGTTCTCTGTGCTCGTGGTAGGCTACGATTTGTCACGAATCGGCCCCACGAGCACAGGGAGCTTCGCATGCCGCTCGACCGCAATCAGATCGCCCAACGTGCCGCCCGCGAACTGCGCGACGGCATGTACGTCAACCTCGGCATTGGCATGCCGACTCTGGTTGCCAACCACATCCCTGATGGCATGACCGTCTGGCTCCAGTCCGAAAACGGGCTGCTCGGCATGGGCGCATTTCCGTACGACGACGACGTCGACGCCGACCTCATCAATGCCGGCAAGCAGACCGTCACCGGCGTGCCCGGCCACAGCTTCTTCTCGTCCGCAGATTCCTTCGGCATGATTCGCGGCGGTCACATTGACCTTGCGATTCTCGGCGCCATGGAAATCTCACAGGCCGGCGACATCGCCAACTGGATGATCCCGGGCAAGCTCGTCAAGGGCATGGGTGGCGCGATGGATCTCGTCGCAGGCGTCAAGAAGGTCGTCGTGATGATGGATCACACCAATAAGAAGGGTGTGCCAAAGCTCATTCCCGAGTGCACGTTGCCGCTCACCGGGCGATCGTGCATCGATATGGTCATCACCGATCTTGCCGTGTTCGAAATGGATGCGGCGTCGCAGCGCTTCAAACTCACCGAACTCGCCGAAGGCGTGAGCCTCGATGAGGTACGTGAGAAGACCACCGCGGACTTCATCGTCGCCGATGAAATTCACGCGATCGCCGTGTGACGCTGTTTCAACAAATTGTGTGCGCTGCCTGACGAGTCAGCGTGACGTCTTCACCGACAGCGTGCGCCGTTCGCCTGTATCGCCATTCACGATGACAATCGAACGCGCCACATGATCAATGGCATCGACGCGCCATGACGATTTCGCGATGTTCTCGCCGACGCGATAGGGTCGACCGCTGATCAGCGCCATACCGGTCTTGGCATTTCCCATGACCGCCTGGAGCGCGATCTCAATATCGGCATCCTCAACGACATCTTCAATCGTGACTTCGACCGTGTCATCGCGCGGTGCGTTCTTCAGCATCGGCGAACCATCGAGCGTCGCGACATCAAGCCCCACGATTCGATCAATCGCGGATTGCAGGTCGTTGGTGATGACCGTGGCTGGCGGTGGCGGGCCAATGACCGGCGGCTCAAGAGTCGATTCGGCCGCACCGTGACTGAGTTGCGGTCCGCCAATGACGACGGCCACCATCTTGAGTCCAAGCACGGGCGCAAGGAACGTCATCAGGGAACCAATCTGGCTGCGTCGTTTACGCGTCAGCATCGATGTCTCCCTTGATGGCCTTGAACGCAGCAGGCGTCGCAAACTGCAATGCTTCGCAGTTCACATTCGCCACGACGTCATTGCTGCCATGCATGGCCGCCGGCGCGACGGTCACGCCGGTGACGCGAACGTATCGGTTGGACGTTCCAAGTGATTCAAGAAAGCGAGCAATGTTGCCGTACGAACCGGACACGGTCAGGCTGACGCGCGCCACGGCGTGCGTGTCGCCATCCTTCAGCTCGCTCGGTGCACCGGGGTCAAGGTTGGTGACGCGAACGCCGTTCGCTTCCCCGATCTCCATGATGCGACTGAACAGTCGGGACGTGTCACTGGTCACGGCATTGACACGTTCAAGATCATGGACGGCATCGCGAATCTCATCGAGCCGGAACGCAAGACGCTGGACCATGTCTTCATTGACGATATTGTTCGACGTCTGACCAATGGACATCGTCGCTTCGAGATCACGAAGCTCCTGCTGTCGCGGCTGGACGAACTTGAACCAACCGAACGCCGTTATCCCAACGACGATCACAGCCTGTGAAATGATCTGGCGATCGAATCCCGCGCTCATGGCATGGTCCCCTCGTCGGACGTCGTCGACGCGGCAAGCAGTTCCTTCGTGGGCACGCGCACGATATCGAGCGTGAGCTCGAAGCGCTGCGCATCGCGTGAACCCCAGTTCCCTGCCTGAACCGAGCCAAGCGTGACGTTCTCGAACAACGGACTCTGACGCAGTCGATCAACGAACGGTTCGAGCGCGATTGGCGCTGCTGCGTCCTGCGTGTCGGCGTGCATGCAGTAGCCCGTGACCTGACCTGACGTCGTGCCGTCTTCATCCTGCAGATTGATCGTGATGAACTGCACCTGATCACCCGCCTGGGCGGACAACTCAGCCAGAACCGCACCGTACATCGGACGGATCGCGATCTGATCGTTGATGAGCGTATTCAGTTGGTTCATCGCGGTCAGGCCATCAGCGAGACGATTCCGTGTTTCCACGAACGAGTCGATGTCGGCCTGCTGTGCTTCAATAACCGTCGCCTGGCCACGGATCTGACGAAGGCTCATCTCGTTGATGACCGCTTCGAATGACATCACGACCACGGCAGCTGCTCCACCGATCCATAACCAGCGCTTGAGCTGACGTGAGCGGCGCGACGACGCGAGCGTTGTCGGCTGGAGATTCAGTTCATCGGCGACATCGATCGCCTTCAGCGAATCCATCATCACGCTTGATCGCGAAGCTGGCATCTCCGGCTTGAAGTCGCGGACAGCATCGTCCACCACCACCGGCTGCGCAAGTTCCTCGCCCAGGACCCGCGCAAGTTCCGGCACCATCGCACCGGGACCACACAACGTGATCGGCACTTCGCGTGGACCATCGCTTGGCAACCCGAAACGAAGTGACTGTCGGACCTCCACAACCAATCGCTGAAGGACCGGCTGAAGCAGTGGGACGATCTGACGTCCCTGCAACGGTGGATCGTGATCAATCACCGCTTTGAAGTCGGGAATGCCGTGTTCGAGAATGATCGCGCGTGCGGCATCACGAGTGAGTTCGATTGATGTGCCGTCGCCGGTACGAATGGGTCGCGTCAGCGGCGTCACGAGTGACTCGTAGCCCAGACCGATGCGCCGCCCGATGAAGACCTGACCCTTGCCACCGCAGACAAAGAATGAACTCTCGTCGCCGAGATACAGAAGTCCGGCAGCAGGATCAGATGTACGCACCGTATCGCGGACCAGCTTGGAGAAGACCAGCGCATCGGTCGGTGTTGCGGTATCGAATTCAAGGCCTGCATCAGTCACCATGCGCACGATGGCTTCACTGATGTCATCTCGATCGCCGGCGACGATCGCATGACAGCGGCGATTCTCTCCGTCACGATCGCGCGCCACCAGTGCCGCTTCAACGAGGGGCGATGCATCGGTGAACGACAGGGAGTCCAGGCCGTGCAGCCGGGCCGCATCCACCGCGGTCGGCTCGTTCTTGATGGACATGCCTTCAAGATCAACCGTCTGTGATGGACTGCGATAGAGCACATGCACGCGAAGGCCAACGGCGTCGATGGACTCGACGGCGTTCTTCAATGCTGTCCCGAATGTATGAGCATCTTCGATCCACTCGCGCGTATCTGTGGCAGTCGTCCAATCAAGACGACACTGCGCGGCGCGACGCGACCCCTCGAATCGAGCGAGGTCGGCGCGGCCTGACGCCAGTTCAAGCACTACATAACGCTTCTTCACGGAGGCTCTCCGGGGATCCCGAATGGATACGAAAGTGTCGTCGACGGTATCGGACGCGGACTTTGGTGAAATGCCGGGATGGACCGCTTATCCCGTCGGCAACTGCATGCTACGGATGAAGACTTTGCCACTCATCGTGTCCGTCACGCCGTTTCGCGACGTCGTGACCGTCACCCTGATCCGCCGAACGGCGTGGCAGTCATCGCCGGTCCGAGGGAGCGACAGTGCAGCATTCGACTCATCGAATGCCTCCAGCGTGAATGCGGTGACATTGCCCAGAATGGTCCGTGTCGTGCCGCCGCTCAGTGTCAATTGCAGATCAGTGCCCGATAATGTCAGCGACGATGTGGATTCCCACGTGATCGCCGATGCGGCGATGCTGTCGATGATCGGAACGCGCTCGCCGCTCACATCCTCGTTGTCGATCGCGCGGAGTTCTCGGACGAGCCGATCGAGCGCGATCGAGGATTCGGAATGCAGCAACGCATGCTCAGATGCATCCGCGAAGTTCTCGGACGCATCCAGCAGCAGACGACTTGACGCCGCACTGACGACCGCAAGGATGACGATCGTCGCCACGAGTTCAACCAGCGTGAACCCGGCATCATGATGTCGACGACGCTGCGTCATGGTTGGAAGTCCGTCACGACAGTCGACACCGCTAGATCATTGGAGGTTCCGAGCAGATCCGTCCAGCTCACGGTGACGGTCACCGTCTTGTAGCCGGTCCCCACGGTGACGAGGTCCGCGGCAGTCTCACTGATGGAGACGGTGCGCGAGAACGCATTGGCCCCGGCGATCGGTGATTCCGCAGCGTAGTTGCCGGTGATGACATAGTCGTAGCCGCGCGTCGTGGAATGACGATCGGCGATGATGTCTTCCAGCTTGTCGGTCGCGTGCCAGCGTGCCTGTGACGCCTGCAGTGCGCCGACTCGTCGCGTCGCACCGTCACGCAAGGCCCAGAAGATGGGTGGAATCGCCATCGCGAGGATGACGATCGCGGCGATCGTTTCGATCAACGTAAACCCGCGGGTCTGACGGCGTTTCACGGGGCACCTCATGGACCGGTGATGTGCCCGGTGTCGGGCACGATATTGAGCGTCTGACTGCCACTAAGCGTGATCGTGGCAGGGTTGACCAGCGCCGACTCCGTGTCGTTGAGCGGACGACCGAGCCAGTCGAATCCGACTTCCGTCGCGCCGTCGACGTCGACGCTCACGAGATTGGCGGTTCCGGCATTGATGTCATCGAGCGTCACGGTGTAGGCACCGCCAGTCCCGAGGTCATCCAGCACCGTCGCTCCACTTCGACCTGGCGATGATACATCTTCTGCGAGCACCGACCAGGTGTTCGATGCTGGCGTCATCACCACCCATGTCGTGCGACCGGTCGCAATCGCGTACTGACGCGCGAACACAAGGTCGCGACGAAGCTGCCGAGCAGCGACGGCATCACGTGTGTCATCAAGCGATGCGATCGCAGGGATCGCCGTCGCAGACATGACCAGCACAATGAGCATCACCGCGATCAATTCGATCAACGTAAAGCCGTCGCCCCGGTGAGGGCGACGGCCATTGATTCGTCGACAGTGGTGACGTTGCAACATCGGTCAGTGCGAAATCAGAAGTCGTTCTCGCCGACAACGTTGCTGTTCGCCCAGAATTTGCCTGCAGCAACATCGTAGTTCCAACCGGCAGTACCGGAGACCGGCGGGTTGGTTGAGTTCCAGGTTGCAGCCTGGATTGTTGCGTCGGTGTTGTACGGGTTTTCCGGGATGTCTTCCTGCATGACCGTACCCTGCGTCTGCATTTCGAGCAGCGTCGGGTAGGCAGCCGTGCCACCGATGGCAGCGTTGGCGTAGAAGTTGGCGATGCCTGCGCGGACGCCGCCGAGCGTGCCCTTGGTGGCAGCTTCCTTGGCGTTGGAGGCGTAATCGAAGTACTTCGGGAGGGCAACGCCACCGAGGATGGCGAGCACCACGATCACTGCGATGAGTTCGATAAGCGTAAAGCCGCGGCGACGCGTGTTCTGACGATTCATGACTTCTTGTCCTTCTCTTGCGAACATCGTGAATTGCTCAGTCCGGCGACCGTTCATTGCGAAACTTCGCCTTCAAAGACACTCAGGCAATCAGGGAACCCATGTTCCAGAGCGGGAGGAAGATTGCGAGAGCAACGATCAAGACGACGCCGGCCAATCCCACGACCATGATCGGTTCAATCACTGTGGCGATCTGTTTCGCCTGGTAACTGACCTCTCGGTCGTAGTGACGTGCCACGACGTCACACATACGAGGCAGTTCCGCCGCTTCCTCACCCGCCGACAACATGCGCCGCGTGAAGGGAGGGAGATAACTGCAACCAACGAGAACATCGGACAGACGACCACCCCGGTTTACCTGATCCCGAAGCTTCTCGGAATCAAGTTGCATCAGCGGTCGCGCAGAAGCACGTCCGGCCATGTCCAATGCTTCAACCACACCGATACCACTACGCAAGGTCACACCAAGCACGTGTGTAAACCGACTCACGGCAAGACCTTGCAACATCTTCTTCACCACGGGCACGTGATGCACGAACACATCCATGCGCGGCCGCCATTTTGGCGAACGCCATGCCTTGCGCCAGAGATAGCCTGACAGACCGAAGCTCGCGAGCACGAACATCCAGTATGTCCGGATAAACGTACTGAACCCGATGAGGATCAGTGTCGGCGCCGGCAGCGGCAATCCGCGCGACTGGAACATCTCAGCAAACTTCGGCACCACGAAGATCAACAGGAACGTCACCGCGAATCCGAGCGCGGAGATCACGCAGATCGGATACAGCAGCGCCGCACGGACTGACTTACTCATCTCGTATTGACGGTCCAACATCGTCCCGAGGTGATGCATCACCTCGATCATGTTGCCACTCTGTTCCGCCGCGCGAACGGTTTCGACGTACACGTCGCCGAACATGTCGCGATGCTTCGAGATCGCATCCGTGACGGTGTTGCCGGCTTCGATATGATCCGACACTTCCATGAGCACGGCACGAAGGCGACCGTTGGTTTCCTGTTCCGCGATCGAACGCAGACCATCGACGATCGGAATTCTCGCTTCCATCAACACCGCGAACTGGTGCGTCAGATGCGCGAGATCCTTGACCGTAACCTTCTTACCGCGGTGTCGCTTCACTGATCCCGATGCAATGCGCAGCGGTTTCAGACCTGCAGCGGTCAGCTTGCGATATGCGTCCTGCCGATTGCCCGCCGCGATCACACCCTTGGTGCGTGCGCCGTCGGCGTTGATCGCCTGGTAATTGAAGGACAGTTGGCTCATGCGGATACCTTCTGAACTTCCGATCGCGTCGGCACGTCAACGACGGTCGCGACCTTGGAGATTTCATCAAGCGTGGTCAGACCCAGTCGAGCCTTCTCGAGACCGTCCTGCCACATCAGGCGCATGCCTTCCTTAACAGACTGCACGCGCAATTGCTCGATCGATGCGTTCTCTTCGACGAGATGACGAATGCCCGACGTGAACTTCAGCAACTCGTAAATACCGACACGACCGCGGAAGCCAGTCTGGCCGCACCGGTTGCAACCATTGCCTTTCACGAAACCCTGTGAATCATCGCCGATTCGGAATCGCTCGCGAAGCAACTCCGTCGGCTCGACCGCTTCAAGGCAATGCTGACACACGCGACGCACAAGACGCTGCGCCAACACACCCAGCACAGCCGAGTTGATCACAAACGGCGGCAGACCGTAGTCGCGCAAACGCGATACCGCGCCAGCAGCGTCGTTCGTATGCAATGTCGACAACACAAGGTGACCTGTGAGCGCGGCCTGCAACGCAATCGTTGCCGTCTCTTCATCGCGCACTTCGCCGACCAGCACAACGTCCGGGTCCTGTCGAAGGATCGATCGCAGCGTCGCCGCGAATGTCATACCAATCGCAGAGTGCACCTGAACCTGTCGCACGTACGGCATCCGGATTTCAACCGGATCCTCGATCGTCATGATGTTGCGCGACGGCTCGTTGAGCTTGGACAGCACCGAATACAACGTCGTCGTCTTACCCGATCCAGTCGGACCAGTGACCAGGAAGATGCCGTATGGCTGGTGAATCAGCTCTTCCATCGTCTCGGCCAGCGGAGCCGGCATGCCGAGGGCATGGAAATCCCCCACCGACTGATTGCTCGCGAGCAATCGCAACACCACGTTCTCGCCGCACACGGTTGGCAGCGTCGACATACGGACGTCAACGAGCTGGTTGCCGTGGCGGAATCGAAACTTGCCGTCCTGTGGACGCCGCGTCTGCGTGAGGTCGAGGTTCGCCATCACCTTCAGACGCTGCACCAGTCCGGGATGCATCGACAACGACGGTCCCTGTTTGCGGTGCAGCACGCCATCAACGCGGTAACGCAAATGGAGTTCATGCTCATCCGGATTGATGTGGATATCGCTGGCTCGGTCATTGATCGCGTCAATCACGAGTTGATTGACCGCAGCAACGATCGGTTCGGTATCGGTCTCGCGTTCCTGCTCGTCCTCTTCTTCAGGACGAACCGCAACGCCGCTCGAATCCGTCATCGTGTACGACCGCGCGATGATGGACTGAATCTGCTCGGTCTCCGCGAGCACCGTGTCGACGTCGCAGTTCGCGATCTGTCGAATCTGGTCGGTGGCCTCGAGGTTGAGCGGATCTTCCATGGCGACCGTGAGGACGCCTTCGATCAGAAACAGCGGGAACGCATTGAAACGCTCCGCCACTGATCGCGGAAGCAGTGCGGTATTGCCGAAACTTGGCTCGTAATCATCGAGATTGATGAACGGCACTTCACAGATGTCAGCGCGACACAACGCGATCTGTCGACCCGTCAACGTCTCCGTCGCGATCAACGCATCGGCGAGCGATATGCGCTCCGACGCGACCATGGATCGCGCCGTCTCCATCTGATCGATCGTCACGCGCTCGGCATCGAGCAACGCACGTTCGAGGAAGACATCGTGATCACGCATGATCACCTCCGTTGCCTTCCGCCATCGCATTCATGATCGTGATGATCTCTGCCACCTTCTCACCAAGTGCCGGCTCCGGATCCGCGAATGACACACCGATTCGGTACGTCGGATCATGTGAATCCAGATAGATGCGTCGAACCGTGACCGAATGCTCGAACATGACATCACGCCAGGTCGTGGTTTCGTCACCGGTCGCCGGCGAGCGATAGATGCGCACGGTTCCGGTGCAGCCGCGCGGCAGAAACTGACCGAAGTTCAGCCCCATACCGCCGGGACTGATGTCAGTCGCGATGCCGCGAACGGTGCTCTTGTCGCGAGCTGAAGATGACGGGCTGAAGCGCACCTGGGCAGAGTCCCGCGCGCTGACGACGAATTCCGCATCGAGCGCGATGCTGGATCGTTCATGCTGACGGATCGTCAATCCGGTCGTCTTGGTCATCTCTTCGTTCCACCTCGAACGTGATCATGTCGCAGCCGGCGCGCATCAAGGCCTCGGCCCCGGAATTGCCGACACGACTGGGTTCATCGTCGCGATTGATGCATGACTGAACGCCAGCCGGACTTTCCATGCGTGTCGACGCAATCGATCTCACGGCCTGGTGTCCGATAACGAAAAACGCCCCGCGGTTGCGGGGCGTCAGGTGCGATTCAGGTGATGCCGAGAGGCGAATCAGAATTCGCGTGCTCGATGCTGCATTTGAGCCTTCAATCGGGCCAGAATCGAGCTATGCATCTGGCTCACGCGAGACTCGGAGAGATCCAGCGTCATGCCGATCTCCTTCATCGTCATCTCCTCGTAGTAATAGAGGACGACGATCAGTCGCTCAGCCCGCGACAAGCCTTTGGTGATCAGCAGCTTCAGGTCCTTCCGCTGCAATTCGTTGAGCGGATTCTCCTGACGGTTGTCTTTGATGACGTCGATCTCGCGGACATCCTTGCTGGAGTCCGTCTCGAACCATGTTCGGTTCAAGGAGACGACACCGACCGGCTTGGAGTCCTTCGAGAGCTTCTGGAACTCCGTCTTATCGACGTCGAGGCGATCGCAGATCTCCTTGTCCGTCGGCCGACGCCCGAGTTCCATCTCCAGCGACTTGCGCACACGCTCGACTTTCGCCGTACGCGATCGAACGAGTCGCGGCACCCAGTCCATGGCGCGAAGCTCATCGAAGATCGCGCCGCGAATGCGCTGCGCACAGTAGGTCTCAAACTTGACGCCGCGCTCGAGGTCGTACGCGTCGATCGCATCCATCAGGCCGAACAGCCCGGCAGACATCAGATCTTCGACATCAACCTCGGACGGAAGACGCATATGCATGCGCTCCGCGGTGTATCGCACAATGTCGAGGTAGCGCTCAACCAGCACATTCCGGAGCTGTTCTGTCGGCTCCGTCTTGTACATCACCCAGATCTCGCTGATCGGGCGCTCATGTAATGGAACATCGACGACAGTGGTCGATCGGCTGCGCGTTGTTTTTCGCTTCGACGTACTCTTCCGGGTTGACGTCGTTTTCGAACGCGACGTCTTCACCGGGGCCTTCGTCTTTGTCATGGTCGACTCCTTGACCGTGGCCGCAAGGGCCTGGCTGCCGAATCCGTGGCAGACCTCTCGGACTATACCACGTCACGACAACAACGCAACTGAGGTCACACTTCGATGATTTCTTCCGCCCCATCCATCGCCGGCACGGCCACCGCGCCCGCAAGCGCTTCGCGTGGCTCGGATCCATCGATTGATGAGGTGTCAGGTGCCGGATTCGCTTCCGCATGTTCGCGCACGTGTTGCGCGATTACGTGGTCGATCGCCAAGCCAACCAGGAAGCCGACCGGATAACAGATGCACATGATGATGAGCGCGCGGGTCAGGATCTCGAGCATCGGGTTCCCGGCGAACAGACCCGCCAGGACCGCAACCGCGAACGCCGTCAGCGCGAAACACCCTGCGATGACTTTTCCGGCGGCCTGAGGCATACACCTGCCCTACGTGAAGAGCCCGGTCCACACCATCACCGGGCACTGAGCCTCATCG
>JBCCFX010000143.1:0-10778 GCA_039029515.1 Planctomycetota bacterium | reverse complement strand
GCGCGGGTGCTCATTGCTGAGCGATCGGCGTGATCACTTTCCGTTCAGCGCATCCGTGACCGCATCGATCATCTGCTGTGCCTTGAATGGCTTGAACAGGAATGCGTTCAGGCCTTCCTGCGTCGCGCGGACGATCGAGTGCGCGGGATCGTAACCGAAGCCGGTCATCAGAATCACGCGCGTCCGCTCTGATGCGGTCTTCGAGGCTCGGAAGACTTCATAGCCAGTATGACCCGGCATGCGAATGTCTGAAATAACGAGGTCGTACGGTCGTTCCTCGTTCGTTTCTTCCAGTGCTTTGACCGCTTCAATGCCATCCTTGCAGGTCAGCACCGTACACCCGCGGCGCGACAACATCCGAGCGAGCGTGTCGCGAATCACCGGCTCATCGTCTGCGATGAGCACGCGTTTTCCGGAAAGCTGCGGATCGACATCGCATTCGTCTTCGAGCTCGTTCTCAGCCCCGAGAATGCTGCGTGGTCCTGATGTCAGCGCTTCGATACGTCGGCGCATGGATTCGGTGGAGCGCACGATGCCGTCGAGTGCCGGTCCGATCGAGTCGTCGCTTGCATCGAGTTCCGACTGAATCGCGATGGCGCGAGCCGTGATGTCATTCAACGGATCGGTCAGCTCGCCGATCATGTTCTGCATGACCTGCTCGTTCGTCGTGTAGCGCTCGACGATGAGGAGATCGAGAATGTTCATGGCGGCGGCGATGTACCGGCCGAAGATCTCCGCGAATTGGAGATCGTTCTCGTCGAACTGATTCGGACGAGAGGATTCAACGTTGAATGTCCCGATCGTCTGATCATGAAGCCGCAGCGGCACTGTCAGCGCGCTGCCAGGATCATCAAGTCCCTCGCGATACAGTGGGTCCTTGGTGACATCCGGGCAGAGATACGCTTCGCCGGTGGCGGCGACGTAGCCGGAGATGCCGTTGCCGTCCTGCTCGGCGTAGATCATCTCGCCGATCTTCAGCGGCGTGAGTCCGATCTGAATCACGAGTTCGAGTTGATTCGTGTCGTGATTGAGCAGTCGGATTTCGAAGTTGTCGAAGTTGAGCAGTTCGTGCACAACCTTGACGATGCGCTTTTCGAGCAACTGAAGTCGATCGCCCATGGATCGACCGGAGAACGTCGTCGCCTTGATGTTCATCAGCTCCGAGCCGGCGGCATCGATCGCATCGATCTTCGCCTGAAGTCGACGGCTCGCAGTGACTTCCCACAGGACGGCGACCACGCGATTCACGCGCTGGGGATCTGCCGGGTCGGTGGTGGCGGGGGACACCACGATCTCGTAGTGGGCTGGATCCGCGTTGAAGGCGAGGCGGATGGACGGTCGTGTGTTCGGGGCGATATTGCGCTGGCTTGCGGAATTGAATCGTTCGAAGGCGTATTGGCACCGTTCGATCAGACGCTGTCGAGTGGTCTCGTCATATGACCCGAGGCGATCATCGTGCCAGACGAGATGATCCTGATCGTCGACGACGCCGACACCATCACCCAAATGAGACAGGACGAGATCCGCGCGTTCGATCAATCCCTCGCGGGCCGCAGGCGGTACACGATCCAGCGGGACGACCACGAGCGTCTGGTCAGGTGGGGTTGAATCGTCGATATCGGCGAAGTCATTGGCTCGTTCAACCGAGCCAATTTGCTGAAATGCTGACAGACCATCGGTAAGCCGCGCATCGGCGTTGTACAAGAGGACCAGCCTGGGTTGGTTGGACGCCATAGTCTGCCGATGGAACGCTCAGATCGACGCTGCCACTCAAGTGTAGGTGGAGCCGAGCGACTTCTGCAATGAAGTGGATCGGTTTGCCGATGACTTTGCCTTGACCACTTTGGCTTGACATGCCCGGAAACCTGCTGAGAATCGCGCCCCGGGTGGGGGCTTCGGCGTCCCGAAGAGTCGGGGCCGGATCGCGGAGATCCTCACGAGTCAACTTCTACCATGATCGAGGCGATCGGACTCACGAAACGATACGGACCGGTACTGGCGGTCAATGACCTCGATTTTGAGGTTCCTGCCGGCCGGGTCACCGGACTGCTCGGCCCCAACGGTGCCGGCAAGTCGACCACGATCCGCATGATCGTAGGGTCGCTCACGCCGACTCGAGGTCGACTCAACGTGAACGGCTTTGATGTTCAGAATCAGAGCCTCCGTGCCCGCCGCTGCATCGGGTACCTGCCTGAAAACACACCGCTCTACGACGAGATGCGCGTGATCGAATATCTCCGGTATCGCGGCAGGCTCTTTGGCATGCGTCGCAAGTACCGCACGCTCGCCATCGAGCAGGTGCTCCGTCGATGCTGGCTTGAAGATGTTCGACGCCGACCGATCAGCCAATTGTCAAAGGGGTATCGCCAGCGAGTCGGCCTTGCGGCAGCACTGTTGCACAAGCCGCCCGTGCTGATCCTCGATGAACCGACGACCGGCCTGGATCCATCGCAGATCCGCGAGACGCGGAGCCTGATTCGCGAGCTTGCCGGCGAACATACCGTGCTGCTGTCGAGCCACATCCTGCCGGAGGTCGAACGCACTTGCGATGCGATCATCATGATCGCGCGCGGCGAGATTCGCGCTGAAGGCACGCTCGATGAATTGCGGCAGCGCAGCGCGCGGCACACGCGGTACGAAATCGAAACAGACGGCGAAAACGCCCGGCAGGCGATCATCAAAGTTGCCGGGGTCGCCAGCGTTGATGAAGATCGGCTCAATGATCGCTGGCGCCGCTTGCTCGTGACTGCGGATATCAATGCACGCGATCTCCGCGAACCCATGGCTCGCGCTTTGGCGTCGATCGGATCGCTTGCGCGATCGCTTCGACGACTCGATGCATCACTCGAGCAGTTGTTCGTCGAAGTTGTGGGCGACACCGATACGGTCGTCAAGCATGCCGAGGATGGCTCGACCAAGGAGTCGAAGACGCCGAAACGCCAGGAGGTGAACGCATGAGCCGAGCCATGACCATTGCGGGTCGTGAATGGCGCGCATACTTCCTGTCGACATCGGGCTACGTGATCACCGCGCTTTTCGCGCTTTTCGCGGGCTTGTTCTTCGTGCGGTATGCATTCGCCAACGGCCAGGTCGCATCGATGCGTCCAGTCTTTGCGTCCGGCACCTGGATTCTCGCCTTTATCGCGCCCGCGATCACCATGCGGCTCCTCAGCGAGGAATTTCGCATGCACACCTACGAGACGCTGATCACCGCGCCGGTTCGGCATGGCGACATCATCGTCGGCAAGTATCTCGGTGCGATGGGGCTGCTCATCATCATGCTCGCGCCGACCCTCGTATTCATGGTGCTGCTCGAACGATATGGACGGCCGGACTACGGCGAAGTCGCGTGCGGTTACCTCGGCCTGCTGTTGGCAGGCAGTGCATACGTCGCCAGTGGTCTGTTCGTGTCGACGTTGACCTCGAGTCAGCCGGTGTCGTTTCTCGTCACGATGTTCTTCTGGATCACCATCGGGCTTGGCACGAAAGAGCTTCCGGCGATGGTGCCGGACTGGCTGGCGACATTTGTCTACGCCGCCGATCCTGAATTGCGGCTGCGCGACTTCACGATCGGCCTGATCGACAGCTCGAATGTGGTGTACTTCGTCGCGATCACCGCGTTCTTCCTGATCGCATCGATGCAATCGCTGGCAGCGCGGAAGTGGCCATCATGACAACGAATTCGACCGAAACCCCACGTTGGCTCCGCCCCGGCTTGATCCTCAATCTGGCGATCTTCATCGTCAGCGTCGCGGCGATCATCATTGTGGCGAATTACTTTGCGCGCGTTGACGCAATGCGCGTCACCGTCGATGCCACCAAGACGCGCTCCTACTCGCTGAGCGAGCAGAGCGAGACAATGCTGCAGACGCTCGCCGGCGACTGGACGATCGCGCTGATCCTGAGCAACGACACAACCGACCCCGCGACACGCCGACAGATCAACGAGGTGCTGGAACGGTACGACCGTGCATCCGAGCAACTCACGGTGCAGCGAATCGATCCCAGTGATCCCGCTTCGCTCGGCGATTACGAAGCGCTCATCGCCCGCCTCCAGGTGATCTACGGTGATCTCATCGTGGAGTACGACACACGGCTCGATGCAGCGACCGCGTCTTTTGAAGACTTCATGATCTTCGCTCAGCAGTATTCCGCACAGCTCGAACAGATCATCGATCGGCTGCCGGATGATGGCGATGAAGCCGCCAAACTTCGCACCCGCGCACCGTTGCTGGCGCAGATTGCCAATCAGGGCCAGTTGGTCCTCGATGAAGTTGCGCAGGCACGTGCGATTACCGATGCGCGGCCGCTCCCTGACTACGAAGGCGCACGCAGCATGCTCGCCACCGCATTGTGGCAGTGGGGCAACGAGCTTGCGGACACCGCGACGCTTTTCCGGGCGTGGTCGCAACGAACGGATATCGATCCTGCGGTTCGACAGTATGTGAGCCGGGCCTGGGAAAACTACGAAGATCAATCCGATGCGATGCACCGCGATGCGGATCCGTTGCGTCGGTTGCCGGTGCTCGAGTTGTCGCGGATCGGTCGAAGCCTTCAGGATGGCGAAGCCGCGCTGGTGATCAGTCCTGACCGTGCGACGATCATTCCCGCCAACCAGTTGCTTCCGAAAGTCAATGTCGGCGCCGACGAGGATGGTGGCGTGACTTTTGATCGTCGCTTCCGCGGCGAGCAATTGATCAGCGCGGCTATTCGATCCCTTCAATTGCCATCGATGCCGATGGTGGTGTTCATGCACGTCGAAGATGGCACGTTATTCACCCGGCGTGATCAGCAATTCGATCTCGTCGGTGCGAAATCGATGCTCGATTCATCGCGCTTCGTCGTGCGCGAATGGCGCATCGGTGAAGAGGATGCTCCGACTGCGGAGCCCGGACAGCCGGTCGTGTGGGTCGTGGTGCCGCCCGGACCCTCACGGAGTTTCCGTGGCATGTCACGCGAAGAGCAGGGCTTGATCGACGAGACGGTCAAGCTCGTCCAGCGCGGCGAGGCGGTCATGCTGAACATGTATCCCAACCTGCTGCATCGCATCGGGCAGCCGAATCCGTGGGAAGCGCTTCCAACCGCGCTCGGCGTCACGGTTGATACATCTCGTGCGGTGTACGAACGCGTGCGTGCCGGCGAAGCCGAAGCACAGATACAGAAGTGGCAATGGGTGAATGAATACACCGCGGACCATCCGATCGCGCGTGCCGTGAACGGTCGACAGACCTGTTTCGGCACGACCATTGGCGTGGCGCCCACAGAGGCTTCGTCCGCCGTTCGGTTGACGTCGTTGGCACAAGTCCTGCCAAGCGAAGAGAAATGGCTTGAGCGTGATCTGCTCGGTGGCAGCGCGAAGGGACGCGATGTGCCCGCAGATGCCGTGCTGACCGAGTCGCTCCCGATCGTTGTTGGCGTCGAGCGTCGACATCCGGAGTCCACCGGCGACCAGCGCGTGCTCATCGTCGGTTCGGGAACGTGGTTGATGAGTAACGTGGCCGATGCCGTCGTCTCCGTCGGCGGCCAACGCATCGCTTTGGCGCATCCAGGCAATTATGAGTTGATGCTCGCATCGATCGCCTGGCTTGCACAACACGATGATCTCATCGCGCCAAGTCCGGTGAGTCAGGAAGTGGCACGCATTGCCGGCCTTGGTGACCGTTCGCGATCGGTCTGGGCCTGGACGATGCTCGCAGGAATTCCGGGTCTTTGCCTCGTCATGGGTGCCGGCATGTGGATGGTGCGACGGATCTAACGCGATATGAATATCAGGCCGACCATCATCGTCTTTGTGCTTGCCGTCATCAGCGTGACCGGTGCGATGCTCTTTGACCGCCAGCAGCGGACCGCTGGAGCTGCGACCGACCTTGCCACCGTGCAGTTGCTTCCAACTGACTTCAGCGTTGATGATGTCGATGTCATCGAACTCCAGCGCGGCGACGGTACGCCGATGGTCTTCACGCGCGATGGCACTGGCTGGTGGCAGACCGAGCCGTTCCGATTCCCGATGGACCCATTTTCCATCCGTCAACTTGCCGTGATTGCGCGTGAACTCGCAGTGCGTGACGTGATTGAAATCAAGAACGACGATGCGTCGACGTCGCGAGCCGCGCTCCGGCTCGAACCGCCGGCAGCAACCCTGACGCTTCGCGCTGGCGAACGTGCGATCACGCTCAACCTTGGTCGACGTGGTGTTGCCGGACGCGCCTACTTGCAGCGTGATGGCGAATCCACGGTCTGCGTTGTCGATGCCGCATTGCACGATCGGGCGATTGACATGGATCCCCGGGAGTGGCGCAATCGTACGATCTTCCGCGATGTGGATGTCGAATGTGAATCCATCGAACGGACGCAGGGCGATGTTCGTCTCGTCCTGCAGCGTCAAACCCGTCGATGGGACATGATGCAGCCGGTTGCGACGCGCGTGGACGCGGATGCGATCGAAGCATTCCTGTCTGATATCGCACGGGCTGAACTCGCCAACTTTGTCATCGATCAGCCGGACGACCTTGCTGACTTCGGCCTGGCTGTGCCCGTCGCACGGCTCGACGTGCGCTCGACGCAGTCGCGTGTGACTGATGAAGGAACAACGCGCGTGCCGGTGACGCAGACGTTGTTGATCGGGGCGCAGGCCGCGGCGGGGACCAACGATCGCTTTGCCATGATCGAAGGTCAGCCGGTGATCTTCCGGTTGCCAGCGACGGCCATCGTGCAGATCTTCCTGCTTCCGCCTGAGTATCTGATTGATGCGACCGGCAGCGGCGTTGCGGCGTCGGACGTGAAGTCATTCGTCGTACGTCATCCCGCCGGCGAGTTCCGCGTGACGCGCGATCTTGAAGACTGGAAGACCGAAGTTGATGGCGAGATCCTCACGCTTCCTTACGCGTACGTCGAAGAACTTCTGAGCAACCTGACCACGCTTCGTGCGCCGCGTCTTGAGGTGAGTCCGTATCCTCGTGATCTGGAACGCGCGATGGTCACGCTCTACGGCTTTGATCGGCGGCCGCTCGATACGATCCGCATCGTCCACGATCCGACGAGCGATGAATGGAAGCTGGAGAACGGCGACAACGTGCTGCGCGTTATCGCGGATGACGTCGAATGGCGTCTGACGCTGGCAGACTACGGCGTCGGCGAGCCGCTCAAGCCAACACCGTAAGTGGCAATGACATCATCGCCGCGACGCTGAAGCCGATGCAGGTGCATCGTCGTGGCGTTCGTCAGCGAGGTGTGATCCAGGCCGCGGACTGCGGTCAGTGCCCGTTCATCACCGAGTAGTTTCGGGGCAATGAACACGCGCGCTTCGTTGACACATCCCTGAGCAAACAATCGGCCGAGCAGGCCGGCGCCGCCATCGACCAGGACGTCACACACGTCGTGATCAGCATGGAGTGTGCGGAGCAGAGCGCGAACATCGAGTTCCGATCCCGTTCCATCGACCGGAATGACCGTGACGCCAGCAGAGCGCAGCGCATTGACGCTCTCGGCGTGTGTCGCAGCACATGCAGCATGACACGCCAAGATCGTTGGCGTCGTGTGTGCTGTGCGCACGAGTTGACTGTCAAGTGCGACGTCGAGGTTCGGATCGACCACGATGCGCGCGGCGGTCCGCCGCGTACGAACATCGCGCGCAGTCAGCAGGGGATCATCAGCCTGCACGGTCCCGATGCCCGTCAGGATCGCGTCAACCTGTCCGCGCCAGCGATGGGTGAGTCGTCGTGAACCGGCATTGCTGATCCATTGACTTTCGCCTGTTCGCGTGGCGATTCGCCCGTCGATCGTCTGTGCCCATTTGGCGATGACCCACGGAAGGCCAGTCTGCACGCGGTGCGCGAAGGGCGCGGCGACGTGCATCGCGAGGTGGCAGGACTGATCGATGTCCACCTGGATCCCAGAGGCGCGCAGCAACTCCATGCCGCCGGTTGCTTCGGGATTCGGATCGGTGCGCGCGATCACGACGCGACGTATGCCGGCGTCGATCAGCGCCTGGCTGCACGGGCCGGTTCGTCCGGTGTGATTGCATGGTTCGAGTGTGACGTACGCCGTTGCGCCCTGAGCGGCTTGACCTGCGCGTCGAAGCGCATGGACTTCCGCGTGTGCCTCGCCACACCGTCGGTGATAGCCCCAACCGACGATTTCATCCTCGTCGTTGACGATGACACAGCCCACACGCGGATTCGGTGCTGTGCCGCCGGTGCCGCGCCACGCGAGGCGTGCGGCGATGCGCATGAAGTCTGGTCGAACAGTGGCGGCAGCGACGGTCATGGTTCGATTGTAGGCTTCGAAGGCGGCGTCTTGCGGGCACTTCGGGATCCGAGGAACGTGAACGCCGCGATCAGCACATCGTCGTCAGAGAGTCCGGCGTGGTGATTCGCGACGTTGGCATCGAGGAACGTCGGCCAACTGGCCGGCGGTGGCTGGTGGGCCAACATCGTTCGTAACGTGTGCAGGCCAAGCATCGTGCCCTCACGGTTCTTCGCCTCGAATGCGCCGTCCGTATAGAGCACAACCACATCGCCGGGCGACAACGCGACATCGCGAAGCTCGATCTCGTATTCGTCGGGCGAAAGCGCACCCAAGAGCGCACCGGTCGAGCCGAGGTCCAGGACATTGCCGCCGGCATCACGAAGAAACCCCGGCGGATGGCCGGCGTTGGCATACTGCACGTGCCCGATGAAGGGATCGATCGTCACGCTGATCGCCGTTACGTAGATGTTGTGCCGCTGCATCGTGAGATGCACGTATCGATTCAGGAGGGCGAGGAGCACATCCGGCTGGATGTCGGGGTCTTCAGCGCGGAGTCGTTCGAGCTCGCCGTACAGTCGATTGACCGTGAGTGCAGCGGGCAAACCATGACCGGTGACATCGAGCAGCGTGCCGTACAGAATGCCTTGCGGAGAGACGGTGAGATGAATGAAGTCGCCGCCAAGCTCGCGCATCGGACGATACTTGTATTCGAAGCGAACGAATTCATCGGCGTACGGATTCGGGAACATGCTCTCGTGAATCGTGCGCGCTCGGTACATCTCCTGACGCATCGTCGTGAAGTGCTGTCCAAGCATCCGCCGTTGAAACGTGACCGAATGCCGTTTCAATCGCCAAAGGCAGATGAGCAGGCCCGGCACGAGGATCGTCGGCGACACGATGATCAGCACGATGCGTGCGATCCATCCGGCTTGTCGTGGCAGGATGAGAATGATCAACGCCATCGTGATCAGCAGCGCGGTGAATGGTCGAACAGACTCCAGCGGTCGCCAGGGCAGCAACAGGCACGTGGTGACATGCAGGAAGAACAGCTCGACGTACACGACTTCGAGCGTTTCCTCCTGCAGCAGGCGCAGCATGACTGTCTCAAGAACAGCGAGACAGCCGAGCCAGAACACCATGCGTGTCGTGAGTCGCAGCAGGCCGGCGCGATCAAGTCGTCCCGGCAGCGGTGAACGCAGAAACACGATGACAAGGCCGACTTGCGCGCCCCACGTCAACAGTTTGACCAGCGTGCCGAGCGTCGTGTCGGCAAACGACATGAGGTCGCCGGTGAGGAGCAGGCCGACGAGAAGGACCACATCGATGGTCAGGTACGTGATGCACAGCGTGCGGAAGCGCAGCCGCAACCACTGCTCCATCTCAACTTCGTACTCAGTGCTGAACGGTTCGGAAACCGGTGCGGCGGTCATCATGACATTCTCGCCCGTCCGTTCGCCGGTGAGGCATCAGCGCGGTGTCAGGCCGGCGTGACGTCCATCCACGATTTCTCTGCCTCATTCCATTGCTCGGGCTTGGACATCGTCACACCGCGTAACGTCAGGGCAACGACGAGGAGATCGTCATCCGGATTCCCGTTGTGATGCGTGGAGACCGCGCTGGTGATGAAGCGTGACCAGAAGCGGGGCGGCGGATTGAACTTTGCGGTCTCGCGAAGGCGATCCATGCCGAACTGCTCGCCGGCGGGACTGCGGGCTTCGATCACGCCGTCGGTGTACGCGATGACGACATCGCCCGGATGCATCGCAATCTGCTGTTCATTCGGCTCGAAGTCATTGGGATTCTGCACACCGAGCAGCATGCAGGTTGTCTCGAGATCGCGCACACCGCCATCGGTCGTGCGAAGCAATGACGGCGGATGGCCGGCGTTCACCCACGTCAAAGTCCCGGATGAAGGATCCAGGCTCATGCACATACCCGTTGCAAACAGGCTGTGACGTGACATCGTCAGGTTGATGTACCGGTTCAGCAGCAGCATGACATCGTGCGGCTGTGCGTGTGGGTTCTCCGCGCGGATTCGCTCCAGTTCACCAAACAGCCGATTGACTGTGAGTGCGGCAGCAAGACCGTGGCCTGCGACGTCAAGCAGCGTGAGATAGATCTTGCCGCTTTCCTTGCACACGTGAATGTGGACGTAGTCGCCACCGATTTCCGCAATCGGTTCGTACTGGTATTCAAATGCGATGTGACCGACATCGAACGGTTTGGGGAACATCGCGTCGTGCACGATGCGCGCTCGGGTGAATTCGCCACCGATCGATTGCACCTGTCCGCGCAGCTCGCGTCGTTCGAGTCGTTCGCCAGCTGAGCCATGTCAGAAAGTGGTGTGGAGATGCAAGACAACCCCGCTTTTGTTCTGGAGCCCGCCCCTCACACCGAGGGAGACTAGACCCCGGGCCAGGCCGAGGCCCCAGTCGTGGTTGCCCCGGTCGTGGAGGTGGGACCGGTCGGGGGGGCGTAGGAGGCCCAAGGTGAGCAAGGGGATGATTGGCGAGGCCAGATGTGGGCCGTAG
>JBCCFX010000142.1:0-11056 GCA_039029515.1 Planctomycetota bacterium | reverse complement strand
CCGTCATGGATCCGACCAACGGTCACACAGCGCAGCGCGGCAAAGGGCCGACTTTGAGCGATTCAATCGACTCAGAACTGCTCGCGCTGACGTCGACCCTGTGTGCGGAGATCGGTGCCTGCTGCCTGCCGGGCGATACGTGTCTGGAAAGTCAGTTTGAAATGGAATGCACTGATGCCGGCGGTATCTGGCAAGGTGGCGGCATCACCTGTGACGCGACGCAGTGTCCGCCGAGTGGTGCATGCTGCAATCCGCTCACCGGCGTATGCACGATTGAATTCCCAGAAGACTGCGATGCCCTCGGGAATGACTATCAAGGTGATGACACCGTCTGCAAGCCGAATCCCTGTGATCTTGCTGGCGCGTGCTGTACCGGCGACAACTGCGATCTCTTCACTGAGGAATACTGCGCGTTGATCGGCGGCTGCTATCGCGGTGACGGTACGATTTGCGACTCCATCAGCAGCGGCGGAGTCAATGAACCGCTCGTCTACGACTTTGCCGGCGTCACCAGCACCATCACGGTGCCGAACCTTGGCACGGTTGAGGACGTCCGCGTTTTCGTCAACATTGACCAGCAGTCACTTGAACGAGTCAACATCTTCCTCGAACACTGCGACATATTCGTCGAGTTGTATGACGGCGAATGCGGTCCATCCGCCGACGATATGAGGGCTCGATTCCGGGATGGCGGCGAAGCGATCGAGAGTGGTTGCAGCGATACCGGCATCGGTCTTGATTCGCCGCCTGCGTTCGCGCCGCCGAGTGAACTCCTGGCGTTTGATGGCTTACCGATCGCCGGCGAGTGGACGCTGCATGTTTTCCTCGACTCGACGCCGGGTGGCGGCGGCGTACCCGCGGGTGAACTCAACCGTTGGCGACTGTCATTCCCGACGCTTGACGAACGTGAGTGCATCGATTGCAACATGAATGGCACCGAGGATTCGTGCGAAACACAGCCGCTCTATAACCCGCTCGACGCGGCGCCTGAGGACGTGTGCATCAATAGCAGCCTCAGTAGCAACGCGATCACGTCGGGCGTGACCTACACCGGCGACACCACGGGCGCGAATTCAGATGCGTTTATCTGGTGCGGACCGTTCTTCAGCCTCTTCGATCAGTATTGGATCTACACTCCCCGCAGTGACGGCCAGGCGTTCGTCTCCGTCAATGACTTCGGCCCCGAAGTGTTCATGGTCAGCGTACATTCGAATTGCCCGGATGTTGAAGACAACGTGATTGCATGTTCCGCCAACAACACTCAGGGCGTGTTCTTCGACGTGAACGCCGGCGAAGGCGTTCTCATTCGCGTCGCGGGACTGAATCAGGATCGCGGAGCGTATGCGCTGACGGTCTTCGGTCCGCCGGCGTTGCTGAATTCGGCCGACGACAACGGTGACGGCGTGCCGGACGCGTGCGAATGCCGTGCGGACATCAATGGCGATGGCGTTGTTGACGCCACGGACTTCATGCAGGCGATGAACGAGCAAGGCAACTGCGTCCTGTTCCAGCCTGATTGCCCGAGCGATGTCAATCTCGACGGCGAAGTGAACGAGCTTGACCTGGCGATCATCATCAACGAATGGGGCCCGTGTCCGTTCCCGCAGATGATGTTGAACCCGGCGTTCCAGCCGCGATCGTTCAAGGGCGAAGCGTTCGGCGATGAACTCGTTGAGTCCGGCAAGCGTCGGAAGTAATTGAATCGAATCACAGCGGGAGACAGTCATGTCTCCCGCTGCTTTACCTATGGATCGGAAGGACAACGAAGATGATGCAAGCAATGCGAACTCGTGCGCAGCTCACTGGCGCTGGACTGGCCCTGACGTTGAGCGCGTCAATGACCCTTGCGGGCGTATGCCTTGAAGAGGTGCCGGATTCGGACTTCACATTTATTTTTACGTCGGTCGGACCAGCTCCCGTCAATGCGGGGTCATCGTTCGCATCGGCCGAGGCAGCTGCTGACGAATTCGGAGTGGGCGGGCTATGCACCACTCGTGCGCAGGCGGACGTCCTGTCAGTCGCGATTGCCGACGCAAGCAATGTGTACGTCAGCCCGGAAGTTCTTGTAGGCGGATCCTGCTACATCTACGTTGTCGCAATCAGTGAAGCGCTGATCCTGGAGTCCGGCGTGTCGACCGTCACGGCGTGCGCAAGCTTCGACGGCGCCTTGAATGCCGCAACCGTGGCCGTTGTTGAGATCGAACCGACGTTCGGCCCCCTGCTCGTCGGTACGCGGATGATCGCCATTGCAGGTTCTCCTGATATCCCGATGGAACTTGATCCGCCGGCCAACGGCGTGAACTATCTCGCCACGGTACGGACGCAGGCAGAATCAATCGTGGAGGCGACAGGCACAGCAAGCGAAGCGACTGGGAAAAGCGGCGCCGTCATCTATATCTCGACGTCACCTATTCCGGTCGGCGCATGCCTTTTGTCAGAGCCAGATGCGATGTGTGTTGATGTGCTCACGCAGGAACTCTGCGAAGACATCGGCGGCGCCTTTCAGGGCGTCGGCATGGCCTGCGCGGACATCGGTTCACTGGCTCCACATCATGATGTGACGGCGGACTGGGCTGGCGCGGTGATCAGGAATGGCGAGTACGTCGACGATCATCCGCTGCTTTCAAGCGACTTCTGCACCGAAGTCGGCGCGTGCTGCAACCTTGATGGTTCGTGCACCGATGCTGTCTTGCCGGGCGAATGCATGGCCGCCGGCGGCCAGTTTGAGGGTGCAGGCGTTTTCTGTTTCGACACCACATGCGTGCCTGTCAACGATGACTGCGAGAATGCCACACCGATTGGCGAAGTCGTTGATCTGCCGTTCTCAACCTTCAACGCGACCATCGATGGTCCGTTAGCCAGTTGCGCATTCGATGGTGGTCCGAACGTCTGGTATTGCTACACGCCTACATACAGCGGCATCGTGACGATCGACACTTGTTCCGACACCGCATTTGATACCGCCGTTGCGGTCTATCCCGGATGTGGCACGCCAGTTGAAGACGATGAAGCATTCTGCGGCGACGGTGACCTGATTGATCTCTGCGATGGCACATCGGGCCCATCCGTACTGACGTTCCAGGTCGTCGAGGGCGAACCATACAAGATTCAGGTCGCCGGCTGGGAATCATTTGATGTCGGCGTGAGTGATCTGACCATCGACCTCGTGCCGTTCGGCGCTTGCTGCCTGCCCGATGGTTCTTGTGACGATCAGGTCAACGAAGAAACGTGCCTCGCCATGGACGGGCGCTATCAAGGCGACGGCGTTCAGTGTGGCGACATCATCTGTCCGCCGGCTGGCGCGTGCTGCGACATGATGCTCGGCACATGCACGCTGCAGTTCCAGGATGATTGTGAAGCCGGCGCCGGCATCTTCCAGGGTGATGACACGGTGTGCGATCCATCGCCGTGCCCGCCGGCTGGTGCGTGCTGCTTCGGTGATGAATGCGATCACCTGACTGAATACGGCTGCGCATTCCAGGGCGGTTGCTATCGCGGCGACTTCACATCGTGCGGCAACATCAGCTCCGGTGGCGTCAATCTGATGATCCCTGAAGATGGTACGACCGTGTCGCACACGATCGCCGCGCCGAACATCGGCACCGTCGATGACATGCGCGTCTTCGTGAACATCGACCAGCAGGATTTGTCAGGCCTTGTCGTCGAATTGGAGCGCGATGGCATCATCGTTGCGTTGTACGACCAGAATTGCGACCCTGATTCTGACGACATGCGAGCACGCTTCGTCGACGATGGAACCGCAATTGAAGACGGCTGCATGACCGGCAGCATTGGCCTGGACTCACCGCCCGGCTTCAGTCCGGTGGACAGTCTGGCCAACTTCGACGGCCTGCCCATCGGCGGCGAATGGACACTTCATGTCACGTACTTCAACGTCGCACCCTGCGGCGAACTCAATCGCTGGCGTTTGATCTTCCCCAACGTGACCGACGTCGAGTGCGTCGACTGCAATATGAATGGTGAAGAAGATTCCTGTGAGACGGAACCGCTCTACGATCCGACGCTCACGATGGCATCCGACACATGCATCGGTACGTCGGGCAATGGCATTGATGCTGGTCTCGTGTATACCGGCGATACCACCGCGGCCACGTCTGATGCGTTCCTGTTCTGCGGCCCGTTCTTCAGTTCGTTTGATGAGTACTGGGCGTACGTGCCACGAAGTGATGGATCAGCGTTCATCGCCGTGAATGACTTCGGCCCCGAAGTGTTCATGGTCAGTGTGCACACAGGCTGCCTCGCAACGGAAGGCAACATGATCGCGTGTACCGCCAACAACCTCACCGGCATCTATGTCGATGTGGTCAAGGGTATGCCGTATGTGATTCGTGTTGCGGGCCTGAATCAGGACCGCGGCGCCTATGAATTGATGCTCACTGGACCAGCGGCGCTGCTGAATGAAGTCGATGACAACAGCAACGGCACGCCGGACGAGTGTGAATGCCGTGCGGACGTCAACGGTGATGGCACGGTCGATGCACTGGACTTCATCCAGGCGATGAACGAACAGGGCAACTGCATCCTGTCACCGCCGGGCTGTCCGAGCGATGTCAACGAGGATGGCACCGTCGACAATCTCGACCTTGCGTTGATCATCAACAACTGGGGACCATGTCCGTTCCCGCAGATGATGATGGCCCCAGCGTTCCAGCCGCGCTCGTTCAAAGGCGAAGCGGTTGGCGATGAACTGATGGATTCAGGGAAGCGACGATGAATCATGGGCGACGCTTTGGCGCCGCCCCGTTTCGATGAATAGACCAATGCAGCGATGCTGCATTGACACTGATCAAGATCTGAGTGGAAGGAAGCTGATGTTTTCACCATGTTCACTGAATCGAAGCATGCGATTCACGTTGAGTGCATTGGCCGTGGCCGGTGCGGCGTCGATGCTGCATGCGGGTTTCGAGCCTGTTGACGAAGCGGCGGTCTCACAGGAGGCGTCGAGCAACGACGGTGCCGCGACTGCCGTGACTCTGGCACCATCCGATCCACCGAGCATCGTCGAGGCGGCGGTGCTTGCAGACTCCACGAATGACTTTGGTCAGGCATTCACACAATCGGATCTGAGCCAGTTCTACTTCCTCAATGAGTCCGGCGACGATTCGTCCTGCACGGTCGTGCTCAAGATGATTACGGCTCTCTCCATCGAAGCGGACGGGAGCGCTTCCGCGCACGGCTGTCTGCATTTCGATGGGTTTGACGGCATTGAAGAGACAGTTTCCGAGACGGTCAGCCCGGACGGACAGCCCTCAGCGGTGATTTCGATTGTTGTCTCAGTGACGACATTCGATCTTCCGTACCCAAGCCCGCTGGTTGCTGATCATCTTCTGAACCTCAATCTCGAAACGACAGTTGAGAACGGCAGCGCCGGTAACCAGGATACGTCCGCGTTTGCATACGGCGGTTTTTTCTCGTACGGGGACACCAGCCCAGAACTTGGCCAATGTACGCTGGATTTCTCAACGTCCATTTCGAACAGCAGCGTCTTTTTTTCATCAAGCGAATCCTTGTGCGCATCGGTCGGCGGCGTGTACACGCCACCATCACCTCTGACCGCGAACGAGCCTCTCCAGTCGTACCGACGCACAATTCGCATGGTGGGTGATCAGGTCATTGAAGATACCACCACCACTGATCTTGATCTGTTGAACGGTGCGTCATGTGAGGGCATCGGCGCGTGCTGTGTGCCGACCCTCGATGAGTGTCTTCACGGCGAACGAGCTGACGACTGTGAATCCATGGGCGGCGTGTATCAAGGCGACGCGACACTTTGCAGTCAGGTCGTCTGCCCGCCATTGGGCGCATGCTGCGATCCGGACAACGGCAGCTGCTCGATCGTGTTCGACTTTGACTGCGATGCAATGGGCGGCGTGTTCCAGGGCGATGACGTCGCATGCAACCCAAGTCCGTGCCCTCCAGCCGGCGCATGCTGCTTTGGCGATTCATGCGAGGTGCTGACAGAGGCCTCATGCGAATCGAATGGCGGCTGCTACTTCGGTGACAACACATCGTGCGGCAACATCAGTTCCGGCGGGGTCAATCTCATGATCCCGGAAGATGGCACGACCCTCTCGCACACGATTCACGCGCCGAATATCGGCACCGTCGATGACATGCGCGTCTTCGTGAATATCGATCAGCAGAATATTGCCGGCTTACTCATTGAACTCGAACGTGACGGCGTCTTTGTCACGCTGTACGACGGCGACTGCAATCCGGATTCCGACGATATCCGGGCGCGATTCGTCGATGGAGGGACGCCGATCGCAGATGGATGTATGGTCGGAAGCCTCGGCCTCGACTCCCCACCGGGCTTCGATCCGGTCGGCAGCCTGTCCGACTTCGATGGCCTTCCCATCGGCGGCGAATGGACACTGCACATCACGAATGACGAATTGTTGCCGTGCGGCGAACTCAATCGCTGGCGATTGATCTTCCCGAACGTGCCGGACTTTGAATGCATTGACTGCAACATGAATGGCGTCGAAGACTCCTGCGAGACCGAGCCGCTTCTCGATCCGATGTTCACGGAAGAACAGGATCTCTGCATTGATGCGCAGCCACTTGACAACGATTTGACCGAAGCGGGCGACACCACCGGTGCATCATCTGATGCATTCCTGTTCTGCGGCCCGTTCTTCAGCCTGTTTGACCAGTACTTCAGCTACGTCCCGCGAAGCGACGGCGAAGCGTTCATTGTGGTCGACGACTTCGGTCCGGAAGTCTTCATGATCAGCGTCCATACGGGTTGTCCTGCCACTGAGGGCAACATGATCGCATGCACGGCAAACAACCTTACTGGCTTGTATGTCCCGGTGGAACGCGGTGTTGGATACATCGTGCGTGTGGCGGGCCTGAATCAGGATCGCGGTGCGTACGAAATCACGTTGCACGGACCGGCATTGCTACGGACGCCTGTGGATGACAACCTTGATGGCGTGCCGGACGAATGCGAATGCCGTGCGGACGTCAATGGTGATGGCACGGTCGATGCGCTGGACTTCATCCAGGCGATGAACGAGCAGGGCAACTGCATCCTGTCACCGCCGGGCTGCCCGAGCGATGTCAACCAGGATGGCACCGTCGACAATCTCGACCTTGCGTTGATCATCAACAACTGGGGACCATGTCCGTTCCCGCAGATGATGATGAACCCGGCGTTCCAGCCGCGATCGTTCAAAGGTGAAGCGGTTGGCGATGAACTGATGGATTCCGGCAAGCGTCGGAAGTAATTGAATTTACCCACAGCGGGAGGCAGCGATGTCTCCCGCTGTCTTTGACAGGTCGCCGCATGATGCGGTGACCAGGAGGACGAAAGAATGACTCGGAATCACATGCGGATGTGTGCTGCGCTCAGCGGTGCGATGACGGTTCTGCTTGCGGCCACAGCGGTGAACGCGGGTGTGGTCCCGTTGAACGATGGGATTGAGAAGGCCGATTCCGATGCCACGGGCTTTGCCGCCGGCAGCGGTGTGGCGGATGCCAACGTCGTTTACAATAGTGCCGCAACTGCAGCAAACGCAGTCGCCAACCCGGGGCCATCATCAGCTCGCGGTACGGCCACCGTGATGCGCCAGTACATCGATACCAATGCACTGGTCAGCGGGGATTCCTACTTCTACGTCTCACTGCTGGCGGCGGGTGAAGTTGAGGGCCCTGGTTTTGCCGTCGGTTCGATCTGCCAGGTCTTCAACAACAGCGGCTTCTTCGCCGGTTTTGGCGCAGGAACCAACGTTCCGGGCGAAGTCACTGGCTTCATCTATCACGAGACTTTTGGCGCACCGGACTTCCCATTCACGCCGAACGTTGATTCGGACGCCGGCCCGATTCCTCGTGAACTCATCGTGTTCTGCTCCGCAGAGTCGAGAGCCATGGTCGAGAGCAACTCGACCGGGTCAGGGTGGAGCAAGGTCTATGCCGCCGAGGTCATCGTGCAGGACTCGCCCATCACGCTCGGCGCATGCGCCTACGAATCCGGCGCGTTGTGCTTCGAAGATGTGCCGGACCAGACATGCAATCGAACCGGCGGCGTCTATCTCGGCGATGATGCATCGTGTCCATCATCGTTGACCAGTACGTTCCATCGACTGGATGGAACTGGCTACATCTACAACGGCATCGACGTTGATGAAGCCACATTCATGCAGGCGGTGGGTGAACCCATGCCGGGCTTTGAGGGGCCGCTTGAACCTTGTCGGGAACTTGGTGCGTGCCTGCTTCTCAATGAAAACGGCGTGATGTACTGCGATGAAGGCACCATGTTCGACTGCATCGCGCTTGGTGGCAATTACCTGGGCGAAGCTGTCCCATGCACCGACTGCAACAGCAATGGCACAGCCGACTCTGACGATCTGATGATGGGTGGCGAAGACTGCAACGAGAACAACTTCCTCGATGCATGCGAGGTTGTTCCTTCGTATGCCCCAGCCGGGGACGAAGGATTCCGATCGTGCGAAGACAGCACGCCGATTCAGCCTGGCGTCGATTACACCAGCAACTCAAACGCCGACAACGATGTTCTTGTTCGTTGCGATCTACAGATCAACTTCCGTGCGCGGGAATTCAACTACATTCCACGATCAACCGGCGCGGCGTTTGCAACCGTGACCGATCAGGGACCGAGCACGTTCATGATCAGCGTCCATGATGGATGTCCGACGACACAGGACAATCAGATTGCATGCATCGCCAACGACGTTCAAGGCCTTGGCTTTAATGTCGAGAAAGGCAAGCAGTACGTCATCCGTGTTGGTGGCGTGAATCAGGATGAAGGGCAATTCACACTTTCGCTCCTCGGTCCCGATGCAATGCTGACGCCGTACGATGACAACCTGGACGGCGTGCCGGATGACTGCGAATGTCGCGAGGATGTCAATATGGACTGGACCGTTGACACCGCTGACTTCCTGCAGGCGTTGGGCGAACAGGGCAATTGCATTCTGTCGCCGCCGGGCTGTCCGAGCGACGTGAATCAGGATGGTGTTGTGGACGTGACGGACTTGATGCTGATCATTCAGAACATGGGACCGTGCATTGCGGACACCATCATGAATCCGGCGTTGCAGCCGCGAACCGGCAAGCACTCGAACACAGGCGTTCTGCTGCACGAGACCGGCCGCTTACGCTGATCGACATCGAGTCAGTTCCACGTACATACACGGGACGGGATCATGACGATCTCGTCCCGTTTTTCGTGGGCATTGGTGGCGACCATCGCTATCCTCTCCATACGCTCGTTTGCATCACTCACAGTCCATAGCCCATTACCCACACTACAGCCATGAACACGAAGAACAAAAAGCTCTCCATCGGCTCCATCCTGCTCCTGATCGCCATCGTCGTGGCGCTCCAGTTGTTGAAGGACGACACCGCGCCGCCGATCAATGAGGCCGAAACCGCATCGAACACCGCGACGGTCGAGCGACCGTCGTCCGGCCGCGATGTGCCGGGCTGGACCGAAGGCCAGGGCGCGACGGTCATCGATTCGGCTGTGGACAATTCGGTCGATACGTCGGTCGATACGTCGGTTGATTCGTACGCCGGGCGTGATGACAGCGACAAGGTCGCCCGTGCGTTTGCGAATCAGACATCTGATCTGCAGGTTGATGTCGTCGGCGAAGTCACGCGCGTGCTTCCGGATGACAACGAAGGCTCCCGGCATCAGAAGTTCATCATCCGCCTGCGCAATGGCAACACCGTCCTGATCTCGCACAACATCGATCTCGCGCCGCGTGTGCCGCTCGATCGCGGCGATACCGTTCGCGTGTACGGCGAGTACGAATGGACCGAACGCGGCGGCGTCATCCACTGGACACACCACGATCCGAAGGGCTGGCACGAAGACGGTTGGATCGAGCACAACGGCAAGCAGTACGGGTGAGTCAGGTTCGCCGTCGTCAACGTGTTCGGACCGTGTCCGGCTCCATGACCGCGCGGCGTTAAGCTGGGCAAAACTGCCACGCCCGAGAATATCCCGATTCTTCATCTGTCCCGCGGAGATGGCTGGTTTCGGCTGAATTGACTCCCATTTGGGCGTTGATGCGGTACTCTTATGCAGTCGCCAAATAAGGCGTCACGAGAAGAGTTTCGAGAGAGAACACGATGAATGTGAAGAGCCGATTCCAGCCCGCGATGGCTGCGCTTTGCGTTGTATGCACATCCTTTGCTGCGCATGCGCAGAACATCGCGCCGTCCGTGGACCTCGATGAACTTGCGCCGTTCGTCTCGCGCATTCATGACGGCCGCGGCACAATCCTGCTGCACTCCGATTCGCGCACGATCTACGCCGGCCACGGTATTCAGCATGGAATCGAACTCGCATTCGCGCAGCCTGGCCGACCGGGCATCTTCGGCACACCAGCATTTTCGCCGGGTCGCAACAACGGCTCCGGTGATGGCCTTGGGTATACATGGCAGAACAACGGTTCAGCGTCTGCCAATGCGCAACTCGATACCGGCTGCGCTCAGACACCGTCACCACTGTCCGACTATTGTGATCCGTACGATGCGCCGCTGACGGTCATGGACGACACGACGGTCGGCACCGGACGACTCGGCATCATCGCTGATGCCGGCTCCTGGTTGCCACTCCATCAGGAGGTTCGGCTCGATGTCTGGCACGGCGTTTCGCCCGGCGGCACCGTGATCACACCGCGCCGCCGACTGGATGTGCCGCCGTACACCGCCGAGCCATCGTTGAAGAAGATCAACACGACGCGTTCCGCGGTCGGCATTCGTCGCACAAACGTGTCATGGACGTCGCAGCAGCCGAGCTGGGCGAACGAGAGCCAAGCGGTGATGTTGCACGACCCGAACGCGGCATTGCCATCGGGCCTCTGCGTTCACCTGCTGCAGGTGACTCGCCCGATGAAGACCAACGGTGTCTGCGTCGCCACCCGTCACCGCGGTGGCAATAGTGCACTGGACAACTACAACGAGATCTTCCCCGCCGCCTCAGATCCTTCGTGGACTGATGACGGGCGACGGTTCTACCTCGATGCCGCCACCATGCACGCTGATGGCTGGCTGCTCGTTG
>JBCCFX010000141.1:0-11201 GCA_039029515.1 Planctomycetota bacterium | reverse complement strand
CTGCGTGGTGACATAGCGATCGCGCCCGGTATTGACTACCTCGAACGCGCATACGACGAGGCCAAGTACGGCGCGTTCTCGCGCAATCCATACATCAACGTCGTGATCCCGTCGCTGGTCGACCCATCGGTTGCACCGCCGGGCAAACATGTGATGTCATGTTTCGTCCAGTACGCTCCGTATCACCTTGCTGAAGGCGCCGATGACTGGCCGAATCAGCGCGAAGCGTTCGGCGATGCCGTCGTCGATACGCTCGAGGCGTATTGCCCGGGATTACGGGATTCGATTCTGCATCGACAAGTGCTGACGCCGTACGATCTGCACCATGACTTCGGCCTGACGGAAGGCAACATCTTCCACGGCGAGCTCAGCCCGGAACAACTGCTCTTCCAACGCCCCGCTTCAGGCTGGTCACGGTATCGCACACCGATCGACAATCTCTGGCTCGGTGCCTCGGGCGCGCATCCGGGCGGCGGTGTCATGGGCGCACCGGGCGAACTTGCCGCCAAGTCACTGTTGAAGGCGGGCACACTATGAGCGCAGGGCGCACGGTCATCGTGATTGGCGGTGGCGTCAACGGCATGGTTGCCGCATTGACGCTCGAACGAGCAGGCCATGATGTGTTGCTTGTTGAACAACGTGAGACGATCGGCGGTGCGGCATCGCTGCGCGAGAACACCGCGATGTTCAACGAAGACCTCGCACGCCGACTCGACATCTCGGTTTCTCGTGCGTCAGCACCATCGGTCCTCATCACCGGCAACGCTGGCGAACACGGCCTCGTCCTCCATGCAGATGAGTCCCGGATGGACGCGGAACTGCGCCAACACGCACCCGATGACCGCGAAGCATGGACCGAGCTGTGCGAGCAGCTCGATGCGTGGCGGCCATGGATTCGTCGCATCCTCGAACAACGTCCACCAAACGTCGCGAGTTGGAAGCCGCTCGACCTCGCAAGCACCGCCCGAACCGGACTCGGCCTTCGCCGCCTCGGCAAAGACACGATGATGGAGATCCTGCGCGTCGTGCCGATGTGCATTGCCGACTGGCTGAACGAGTGGTTCGTTGATGAACGTCTCAAAGCCGGCCTGGCACTACCGTGTCTTGAACACACATGGCTCGGACCGTGGTCGCCACAGTCTGCCGCGAACTTTCTCCGGCGGGATGCGCTGATGTACTTCCCGGTCAGTGGTGGCAGCGAAGGACTGATCTCCGCATTGCGCACACGCATTGATGGTAGTCGCGTCATGGTCAAGACGAAGACGCGCGTGACGAAGGTGTTGACCGACGATGATCAGGTCACCGGCGTGACTTTTGAAGACGGTTCACAACGTTCGTGTGATGCAATTGTCGCGACATGCGATCCATCACAGGTGTTTGGCACGATGTTCCAATCACGCGCGATCGCGACCAGTGAACGCATGCATGCCGACAACTACCGCATGCGCGGTACGGCATCGATTGCACACCTGACCCTGAACGAGCCGCTGCGATGGTCTGCGCGGCCCGATGAGACGTTCGGCGAGGTGCGAGTCGTGAGCACGCTGGACAATCTCGAACGCGCGTTCGATCCCATCAAGTATCGGACGTTCGGTCCGATGGCAGCACTGACCGTGAAGCAGCACACCGAGACGGCCGCCACGGTGACGACGTCATGGATTCCGCACACGCTCGATGGCGGCTGGACAGATGCCCGGCGCGAGGCGCTGCGTGAGCTCATCCGAGCGGCGCTGGCAGATCACGTGACGGATATGTCGGTTGTTTCAGATATGACGGTGACCACACCCGCAGACATCGAAGACGCCTGGCATCTCCGCGGAGGTCATCTGGATCACGGCGAGCTCTCGCTCGATCAGATGATCATTCGGCCGTGGTGGACCGCTGCTCGCTACGGCACGACCGTCGACGGGCTGTTCGTTGCCGGTGGCGGATCGCACCCAGGCGGCGGCGAAACCGGGTTGCCGGGCCATCTGGGGGCACGCGCGGCCATTCGGGGCATTCGAAAGCTCCCAAACCGGGAACAGACGGCAATGTCTGCTGGTGCCGATCGTTAGGGCGTAGAACGAGGAGACTCTCTCATGCGACAAGCTTCCATCATGATCGCGACCGCAGGTGTGCTGACCGCGACGATGTGGTGTGCCACCGGCTGTACGAAGACCGAAGATTCGGGTGCCAACGCGACGCCGGCCAATGTCTCGTCAACCAATGGCCAGCCTGCGGCTATGCCATCCAACACTCGTCCGCCCGCACCGTCGAACACTGCGAACGTCACGCCGGCAGCGACCGGTTCGGGGCCGATCTTCAGCTTCGCATCCGCGACGCACAATTTCGGTGACATGCTGGAAACCGAAACGAGGAACGCCGTGCTCGCGTTCACGAACACCGGGAACAGCACGCTCAACATTCTCGACGTCACCACGACATGCGGCTGTACTGCCGCGAGCCTTGCCAAGCGCTCATACGCACCCGGCGAGAGTGGTACGATCGAGGTCGCGTTCGACCCTACCGGACCGAATGAACCCGGACGCCCGCAGCTCAAGTACGTCAACGTGTTGACCAACGCGTCGCCGACGCCGACGAAGCTCCAGATTCGCGCCAACGTCATGCCGTTCATCATCATGGAACCTCGCATGATGACGTTCGGTGAACTCGTGCGCGGTATTGAACACCGCAAGACACTCGAAGTGACGAGCATTGACGAGAACTTCGAACTGGTCGACGTCAAGCCGCAAACGACGTATGTCCAGACCGTTCGCCGACCGTCGCGTATGGGCGATGACGGCAAGCGTCGCGAAGTCGTCGAGTTTGTCATTCCCGCGAATGTACCGTGGGGCGGCTTGTACTTCCCGATCGATGTCACCGTGCGTGGCAAGACGTCGCCTGACAGCCCGCCGATCACGCATACGACGACGGTTCGATTCGGTGCGCAGTTGTATGGGCAACTGAAGGGCGAGCCGCGCGATCGCTTCGGCTTCGGCCTCAAGCCTGTCAACGAAGCGTTTACACGCGACGTCACGCTTGTCCGCACGACTGGCCAACCCTTTACGGTGCTGGATTACACGCTCGAAGCCGGCGGCCTGCCAGAAGCCAACGTCACGGTCGAGCAGATCGCTCCGGATCGCTGGACGTTCACCCTGAATGGCCGTGGTGGTACTTCCCCGACGAATTACAACGGCCGTGTCATCGTCCGGACCGACGTTCCCGGCGAAGACTTGATTGAGATTCCGATTTTCGGTGTGGTTCGTAAGGCAACACCGGGCGCGTAACCGCGCTTCTTCAACATCAACGAATCAACGTGCAAGGCCCGTACACACCGTGTGCGGGCCTTTGTCATTCATGTTGGAAATCGGATCAAGCGCACGCCGTCGCTGAACGATATGCCATGTGGCGACGAGATGATCGCCTCAGGAATGATGGTCATGGACATGGAATTCGAACCCAACGCAACGACGCTGCCGGCTGATGCCGATCCCGTCGTCGTGCGCGCGGCCATGACCTCAGCCCTCGAAGAGATCGATCTCGCATTGGCAGAGCTCGGCGAAGCGAATGTCACAAGCGAATCGACAGTTCGCGCCGCATCGATTCAGGATGCGGTCCTGAAGGCGATGCAGCTTGTCGACTCGGCGGAAGCTGAGACGAACGACGAAGCACCGTCAGCGGCGTACATTGCGTACTGCCTGCGCACGATGCGTTCCGTCCTGGAACATGCATCACACGACATCCACTGATCAACGTTACTCCGCGCCGGTATCGAAGAACAACCCGGTGTTGTCCTCCTCCGCCGGATCCGAAAGGTAGAGCGGCAGGTAGCGGTAGTACACTTCCAGTGTGAGTGTGCAGATCGCCGTCTGATAGACGCGACCACCGACGTTCGCCCATTTGTCATCCGGATCCCAACTGCCGGCGTCGATGCCACGCGTATTCTGCGTGCTCAACAGCGCATCCTTGAGCGACTCGTTCCATGCTTCCCACGCGTCGCCGCCATACTGGAACATCGCGAGCGTCGCGTAGTACCAGTAATACGTTGACTGATTGCCGTTCGCTTCCGGGAGATTTCGGAGCAGATACTCGGCCGACCCGGCCATCTGCGCCTGCTTCGGATCGCTGCCGAGCAGACCGTGCACGAAGAGCGATTCCGCGGTCATCGCCGGCGAAGATGCTCGCCCCGGTCGATACGCGAACCGACCCGGATTGCGGTCATCGGCAACGAGTTCAAGCCAGGCACGACCGACGTCGAATGCCTCTTCAGGCACGTCAATGCCAGCGCGTCGAGCGCTGGTGAGCGCCATGATCTGCCAGCCCATCACGGATGTATCACCGACCTGACCGGGTGCATACCGCCATCCGCCGGTCGTTCGGTTGCGCGCATCGAAGATGAAGTCAATCGCGTCCTGTACTGACGCTTCGAGCGCGGGGTCCTTGGACATGCCGTACGCTTCCGCAAGTGCAATCGACGCGATGCCGTGGCTGTACATCGATTCGCGGCCGATGAGGCTGCCATCGTTGTCCTGCTGATCGACAAGCCAGTCGATCGCGCGGTCGACGTTGTCCTGATACGGGCCTTCATCGATGTGCGTGTGATCCGCGGCGAGGAAGCACAACAATGCCAGCCCCGTAATTGCGGTGTCGACCTTCGCCCGAGCGGCGCCGCGGCCAGGACCGCCATCCGGACCGAAGTTCTTCCCGTCCCAGCGCCCATCAGGTTGCTGTCGGCTCGCGAGCCATGCGAGTGCGCGCTCCACCGCTTCTTCCGTCTCCCGACTTCCGCCCATTTCTTCAAGCACGGCCTCGCGTCGTTCCGGCGCGCGTTGTGCGTACGGCGCCGTATCCGCAGCCACCACTGGCGGCGCTTCTTCCGCAAACGCCGTGGATGGCGTGATCGCAGTCAAGGGGTCGATTCGCGCGACACGCACCGGCGGCGCCGGCGCTTCTGTGTCGGATGTCGTTGTCGCCGGCGCGCTGAGCGCGTTCGACGGTGCAAACGATTCGACCTCGATCGCTCGTATGCCTGGCGCGGCGGTCGCGATCGTCGGATCCTGCAGGGCAAACATCGCGTCGGTTGACGCTGCGCTGGCCGCACCCGCCGGATCGAGCACCGATTCCTCCATCGCGAGCGCACCCATTTCCCGTTCGCCTTCAACGCTACCGGTGTCACCCATGTCGAGCGCCACGTCCACCGCAAGCGGTGATGGTAGTTCGACGGCAATCAAGTCGGTATTGAGGCCATCGGGGAGATCCGCAAGTGCAGCGCTCGATGTTGCCGCGGTATCGGTGATGAACCCTTCCATCGCGTCCGCAACATTGGCCGCATCAGGATTGAAGGCCACGGTGGAATCCACTGGCGAAGAAGACGGCGCGATCATATCGGCGCGCTGGCTGCTCGATGATGCCGACGTGGCGCCCGTGTCAGCCACCATCACCGGATCAACATCGTCTGCCGTACCGCCTCCATCGGTTGGCATGCTCACCGAAACCATCGGCGCTGGTGCCATGATCATCGATGCATCGGCGTCAATCGGGGCAAGCGTCGACGTGACGGACGGCATCTGGTCTTCCACGGTCGGACTGGCCATGCTCGCGGCGGGGATTGATACCTGCGCTGCGGTCGGCGTGGTTGCGACTTGCGCTTCATCGCTGGCCAGCGTCGAGATGGATGCTTGTGCGGTGGAACGAGAGGCGGATGGCATCGTCGCATCCATCGCCAGCGCGGTCACTGACTCCGACTCAACGTCTGGATTCGATTCGCCAGTACTCGGAGCGCGAACGTCGACATTCGGCATATCGATTACCAATGACATTGGCGCATCGACGTCCAGTTCGTTTGATGACGCCGCAGTCGCTTCCGTTGCCGTTGTCCCGACGAACGTCGTTGATTCAGATGCTGCGGTGGAGGCACTTGGCGCCATGGTGGCAACGGCCGACGCGCCGGTCGGTGTCGTCATCTCGTCCTGCATCAAGCGTTCGCTGCTGGACGCGACCGCAGACGATGCGGCAGAAGTCGACGCCGCATCAGCTTCATCGATTTGTTCCGGCTGGCCGTCACTCGGCATCTCGATCGCGAGTTGTACGTTGTCGCGAGTTGATGCTGCATCTGGCGTCGCTTCGATCGGTGTCGGCATTGACGGTGAAGCTGCATCGACTGCCGTGGCTGTTGATTCCAGAGAGCCCTGACTCGCCAGCGCCGTGGTGGCGGGTTGCACATCTGTGCGTTCGGCGGTCATCGTGCCTTGTGATGCAACGTCTGCGGTATCGAACCGCGGCATAGCCTCGACCTGCGCGGCGATCTGCGCTTCGGAAGATTCCGATGCTCGGTCCGCATTCACGTTGGCATCGGTTGGCAGATCAACTGCGATCGTCGTCGATGTCAGCTGTGCCGGCGCATCGGCCTGCTCGAGCGGCGTCGGTGAATCCGTCGCGGCGTCCGTCGGCGCTGTTTCCACCGTACTCTCAGCCGAGGCTGCGGCGACCTGCGCACGTGCGGCGTCGACCGCCATCGATACGGCCGCAGCATCTGTGGCCTGTTCCGAAGTCTTGGCGTCGTACGTCGCAGCGGTTGCGTCGGCCACGATCGTCGGCTGTACGCTGGCCTGCGATTCCGACTGCGACTCGCGCTCCGCATTCGGCATCTGCGGCAATTCGACGTCGGTCGTTGATTCGAGCTGGCTCGCGGTTTGTACGTCAGGCGTCACCGTCGACTCATCGACGGGCTGCGCATCCACCACCTCAACATTCATGGGTGTGACCGGCAGCGGCACATCAGATTCCATCGGCGTGACGTCCGCACGCGCTGAAGACGTCGCGACCGCGATCGATTCCATCAGGCGATCCACGCTCTCAACCGTGGGCTGAATCGATGCCGACTCAGACAATGGTCCGGTGACCTGCGAAGCCGCATCCATGGAGACCGATGGCGAGGTCAACACAACACGCGTGCCGCGGCCCGGGCGGAAGTAATCCGGCATGCCGGTTGCGACGGCCCAGACCGTCAGCAGCAACATCAGCACAAAGTGGACGAGCACGGAGACAAACAGACACTTGAGCAACAGGCTCGCGGGACCGAGTTTTTCGCGATCACCGAACAGGATCTTGGCCAGCAATGGAATCAGCAGAAGCGCAAGCAACAGCAGAATGAGTGCGATCACGTACGGCCGTACGAAGTCCCAGAGCGCGGCCCAGTCCACTTCGCCGCGTGCGGTTTCGTCGTATCGAAACACTTCGCGCGATGCACTGAACAGGAGTCCTGTGCCTTCTTCGCGGTCCCGATCAGAGCTGAAGATCAGTCCGAAGCCTTCCGCCATGATCGCGGGGTCAAGTTCGTTCGCTTCGGTATTGACCGGCTGGTCAAGGTTCTTCGGTTCATCGACAACACCGTCCATGATGCGCGAACGGTACAGGTCGAATCCACCTTCACCGCCGGGTCGATCTGATGCGAAGTACAGGAAGTCGCCGCGCGGGGCCACCGCCGGCGCACCTTCCTCGAATTCTGAGTTCACAATGTCAAGTGGTACCGCAGGTCCGTAGTTGCCATTGGCATCGCGCGTCGTCGTGAACAGGTCGTAATCACCTGGCTCGACGATGACGTTGTCTCCGCGCTCATCGACAGTGTCGTCCGTCGAAGGGTCGACGCGGTTGGACGCAAAGACGACAACCGTCCCCGCTGCCATCGGTGCCGGGCCATAGTCGTCGAGTGGCGAATTGACGAGCGGACCAAGGTTAACCGGCACACCGAATTGATCGTCCTGCCGCGGCGCCATCCAGAGATCGAAACCACCATGGCCGCCGGCACGATTGCTGTAGAAGAAGAGTGTCGATCCATCCGGACTGAATGCCGGTCCGAGATCATCGGCTTCGCTGTTGATCGCTTCGAGCGGTTCGGGATCGGTCCAGCCGTCGGTCGTGCGTTTCGCCACGTAGATGTCTGCGTTCCCGCCGGCACGGCCCCGCACGAGCAACAACACCTGACCGTCGCGGCTCACATGCGGTTCGTATTCGTACGCACTCGAATTCGACCATCGCACTGGCACCGGCGGTTCCCAGAGCACATCGCGCACCGGCGCCTGATCGAGGTTCTCACGAATCGCACCGCCATCCGTATAGAACGATGAAGTCGATGCACGCATGGTCCACGCCACGGCAAAGCCCCCGCCGATCACGGCGAGCGCGAAAACGATCAGCACAACTTTGATCGCATACCGTTTCATGGAACCACTGGTTGCGCCGTGTAGCGCACCTTGCCCTTACTGATCCAGCGCCGTATCGAGATACGGATCCTGAATACCGCTTGCCTTACAGATGTCCAGCACTGTCACCACCGTGCCGTACGGCACATCGCGATCACCGCGCACGGACACCTTCTGTTCCGGATTTCGTTCCACCGCGTCGGCGACGATCGTGCGCAGGTCATCAGATGAGATCGTTGAACCGCCCACAATGATGTCACCGTTCGCATCAATGTTGACGATGAGATCGCGCATGACCGTGCTGATCGGGCCCGCATTCTGCGCGACCGGCAGCTTGACCTGCATCTCACGTTCATCCTGATGAAACGACGTTGCCACCAGGAAGAAGATCAGCAGCAGGAACACCATGTCGATGAGCGGCATCATGTCGATGCTCACGCCACCTTCATCCTGCGCCGGCCGAATCATCGATGAATCTCCGCCGTGGCACCGTTGGATGCCGCTTCTGCGTAGTCATCCCCGACCGCCTCTGCACCGCGAATGTCAATGACATCCTCGATGAAGTCCGCCGCCATGGTGTCAATGTCCATGACGAGCTTGTCGACACGCGCTGCGATGAAGTGATAGCAGATGAGCGCAGGAATCGCGACGACGAGTCCCGCGGCGGTGGTAATCATGGCCTGGTAGATTCCAGTCGCGAGCATTTCGGCGCGCCCGAGCGCTTCGCCGGACACTGCCACGGTCTGGAATGCCTGGATCATCCCGAAAATCGTTCCGAGCAGTCCGAGCAACGGCGAGACTGCGGCGATCACCGAAAGCCAACGCAGGAAGCGCCGCATCTTCAACTGCTCACGCGCGCCGGTCTCCTCAATGTGTCGCTCGATGACTTCGAGCGGCATGTTGAGTCGCCGGATGGCGGCAGACATCACGTTCGCCGCAGGACTCGGGAACTTCTTGCACGCGGTCTGCAGCTTCTTCGTGTTGAGCGATTCGTCCTTCATCACCTTCTTGAGTGCCGGTACAAGTCCGCGCGGGATGATGCGACTACGCCGAAGGCTGATGATGCGTTCGGTCACGAGCATCAGCGCGACGAGCGAGCAGAGACCGATCGGAATCATCATGATTCCGCCCTTGACCACGAAATCCCACACGGACTGCACCTGCAGCGCGGGGCTGACATCTGCCGCCGCCTCGCCGCCGCCAGTCTGTGCGAGCGTGATCCCGATCGTGTCGATCATTGATTCAAACATCATTCATGACTCCTCGCCGACGCGAGACTGCCGTAGCGCGTTACCGGCCGGGCAGCGTCGTCCGTGACAGTTCCTCGAGTCGCTCGGACGCCAGTCGCGCCCAGTCCGTGCCTTCGTGATCTGTGCGCACCTGTTCATACTGCTGTCGCGCCCGCACCGGATCGTTCATCGCCTGGAAGCAACGACCTGCTTCGTACAGTGCCGCAGCGCTCCACTCGGGATAGCCGTACAGAATGTCGACCTTGACCAGTTCACGCACCGCTTCGTCGTAGCGCTCCAACGCGAACAGACATTCGCCGATCTGGAATTGTGCTCGCGCCGCTGTCGGGCCACGATGGTTGTACACCACCGGCTGATACGCCTCGATCGCAGCATCGTGCTCGCCGCGGTTATCCAGCGCCCAGCCGATACCGAACTGCGCCTGGAACCATTGCGGTGACTCCGGCGCATGCGCCATGAACGCTCGATACGACTCTTCACTCTGTGACCAGTACTGCAGGACTGCCTGCGATTCACCCAGGCGCAGCAATGCCGGCCCGTATGCATCGCTCTTGGCGTGCGAGGTCGTGACGACCGTCAGATGCTCGATGGCCTGCTCATGTCGTCCCTGCTTGTAATGCGATTCGCCACACAACAGTCGAGCGGACGCTTCAACATCACTGTCCGGATAGCGCGCGAGATACGCTTCGAATCGCTTCGACGCATCCTCGAATGCTTCGAGTCGAAACTCGCACACACCGAGTCGATACATCGCCTGACGACGAAGGTCTGCCGGCGCATCATCGTTGCCATCGAGCGATGTCAGCAGCGTTTCAAGTTGCTGCTGCGCGGTGCCATATCGTTCATCCTCAGCCTGAAGTTCGGCAAGTTCCAGCATTGAGTGCAGCCGCAACGGTCCACCGTTGCTGATCGCGATGACATCCTGATAGGTCATCTCAGCGGCCGTGTCATCTTCCCGATTGCGCTGACACCACGCCTTCTCGTACAGCATCGACGCCCGCAGCGTGTCATCAAGGTCGTTCAAGCCATCTCGTTCAACGTCGGCGATCATCGTGAGCGCACGCTCGTGCTCATCCTGCCGTGCGGTTGCGATGGCACGCAATGCTGCCGCCGATGCCGCTCGCGCACTGTCGGGATACGACGTCAGAAGCACGCTGAATGCCTCTTCGGCGTCCGCGTGTCGCCGCGATGCCAGCAACGCCTGACCGCGCTGGAACATCGTCTCCGGCACGATTGACAAGGATGGATCGGCCGCCGCCACACGTTCAAAGTACTGTGCAGCATCATCGAAACGGCCCGCAGATTGCGCGATCGTACCGAGGTGGTTCAGTGCATGAGCTGTGAACGATGTCTGCGGGTGCTCGCGCAATAATGCTTCGAAACCGGCTTCGGCGTCCTCATCGCGGTCAAGCAGTACAAGTGCCTGGCCACGTTCAAACATCGCCTGCGCACGATGCGTACTGTCATCGAACGTGGCGAGCATTGTCTCGAACGTCGCGAGCGCATCGTCCAGTTCATCGGATCGAAGCTGCGCAAGCCCGAGCTTGAGCATGGCATCGTCCGCGGCAACCTGATCGGTGCCGAACGTCAGATACTGCTCAAAGTCCTTTCGCGCGGCATTCCAGTCTTCTTCCTGGAACGCCATGTCGCCGAGCGTGAAGATAGCTTGACTGGACTGACAAAAGGAGTGAGCCCATGCACACACCTTGGACTGCAACAAAAGTGTGCTACGCCGCGCTATTCCGTCCGTAAACTTCACTGCAAATCGGGG
>JBCCFX010000140.1:0-11264 GCA_039029515.1 Planctomycetota bacterium | reverse complement strand
GGCGTACTGACGGCCGCCCATCCGCCCCACCGCACGCAGTGCGGCCTGATCGACATGCCAGCGTTCGTTGACGAGATCGTCGCGAATGGACATATGGACGACCTCACCGAGGACCAGGTTGCCGCCGCCTGCCGCCCCGGGGTTCGTCTGCACGATCATGGTCGTCCGGCATTCAAACACGACCGGTGACTCCGCAACGCGCGGAGGCGCGACGATCACGCTTGGTGATGGCGTCAGGCCCGACAGGTCAAACTCGCTCTCATGGGGCGGCAGCGGTTCCGCCGCCGCAGCCACGCGTTGCACATAGTCCTCGATGGCGAGGTTGATCACGAACTCGCCGGTTCCGCCCTCATCGACGGGGCGAGCATGGCGCAGCGTGTCCTTGTCCGAACCATCGGGATGGCTTGCCGGGCAGAACATGACGGTCATCGGGTTGGATCCGACGCCGTTGAAGAACGAGAACGGCGCGAGATTCGTCTGACCGTCCGTCCCGATGGTGGATACGAGAGCAATGGGCCGCGGCACGATCGTGCCGATAAGCAACTTGTAGCGATCCGACGGTGACAGCGCGGCAGGTTCGATATCCATGCGATGAGTGTACGACGCTCGACCACGATTGCTATGATTGAGACCGCATGACACGCTTTGTCGACCAATCCAGGGGTTCCGAGACCACGTCGAACGGCGTGCGTGTTCGCGTTGAACCTCATGTGATTCCCGAAGAGTGTGATCCTGCGCATCATGCCTACGGCTTTTCGTATCGCATCACGATCACGAACGAAAACGATGTGCCGGTGCAGTTGGAAACGCGCCATTGGATCATCGTGGATGGAAACGGCGGACGTGAGGAAGTGCGCGGCGACGGCGTCATCGGTTGTCAGCCGACCCTGGAACCCGGGGAGTACTTCGTGTACACGAGCATGTGTCCACTCGCCACACCGTGGGGCACCATGGAAGGTTCGTATCGTTTTCGACGTCAGGACGACGGACGAACGATCGATGTCCGCATTGATCGGTTTATTCTCGCCGCCGCCACCGCCGCGCCTCGACCGATCACCACCTGATCGTCGCGTGCCTCGTCGATCCTGCGTACGCCATGACACCAGACACTCCGAACCCGGCATCAAATGTGTCGCTTCCCATTGTGGACGAAGCGAGCGCGCCACCGGTTGCGCCAGCTGATGCGACACGCGACGATGCGCTGTACGACAGTCACGGGCGTGTCATTCGTGATCTCAGGCTGAGCGTCACCGATCGGTGCAACTACCGATGCGTGTACTGCATGGATCCTGATTTCCGCTATATGCCGAAACAGGAACTTCTGCAGCTTGATGAGTACATCGCCGTGGCGCGCGTCGCGGCTGCTGCCGGCATCGAGAAGTTGCGCATCACCGGCGGCGAACCGACGCTCTATCCGCAACTCGACGAGTTCATTCATGCGATCGGCCGATTCGGGTTCCGTGACATTGCCATGACGACCAACGGATCGCGCATCGAAGCGATGCCGTTGCGGGCGTGGCATCGCGCCGGACTGAACCGTCTGACGTTCAGCCTCGACAGCCTGCGCGATGACCGCGTGCAGGCGATCACGCGCACGCGCAGCACCGCCGCCACAGTGATTCATGCGATCAATAAGGCGCGCGATGCGGAGTTTGAGCACACCAAGGTGAACGCCGTCGTGGTGCGAGATATCAACGATGATGAAGTCGCGGATTTCGCGGATTTCGCCCGCGAGCACGATGTTGATATGCGGCTGATCGAGTTCATGCCGCTTGATTCCGGCCATTCATGGAGTCGGCGCAAGATGGTGACGGCGGACGAGATGATCGCCGCGATCAGCGCACGTCATCCGCTCGAACCGATTGATGCGGGTGATCCGCACAGCACCTCGCTTCGATTCCGCTTTGCTGACGGCGGACCGGGACAGATCGGCATCATTGCCTCGGTGTCTCGCCCGTTCTGTGGTGCATGCAGCCGGCTTCGCATCACCGCGGATGGCAAAGTCCGACCGTGTCTCTTCAGCCACGATGAGTTTGATCTTCGCGCCGTCCTGCGCTCGGGCGCCGATGATGCTGCCGTCCGCGCGTTCCTCGTCGACGCGGTCTGGACCAAGCAGTCCGGTCACGGCATCAGCGATTCATCGTTCGTGCAGCCACGCCGAACCATGTCATCAATCGGCGGCTGACGACGCTGTTTCAGCGTATCCATGTGGATGCTTCGTGCGCCACGTCCACGCAGTTCGGATGATGTCGTCCAGATTGGTGAACGATGCTGTCCAGTGAAGCTCATCGCGAATGCTCGTCGGATCCGCGAACAGTGCGGGCGGATCACCGGGACGTCGTTCCGCTTCACCGACCTCGAACTCAACGCCGGTGACGCGCTGACAGGCTTCGATGACTTCGCGCACTGAATACCCACGACCAATGCCAACGTTGTATACGCGCGACTCATTGGCGCGCAAGGCATCAAGGACGGTGACGTGCGCATCGATAAGGTCTTCCACGTGCACATAGTCACGAATGCATGTGCCATCGGGCGTGTCATAATCGGTGCCGAACACCTTGACATCATCACGAACACCCAGCGCGGCTTCGAGGCAGATCGGCACGAGATGCGTTTCCGGCCGATGATCTTCGCCGACCAAACCTTCACGGTCAGAACCTGCGACATTGAAGTAGCGCAGCGCTGCAAACGCAAAGTCATCGCCGCGCATCGCCTTCATATGCGCGTAATCGAAGAGCATGTGTTCGACCATGAGCTTCGACCGACCGTACGGATTGATCGGATGCTGCGGACACGTTTCGCGGATCGGAATCTGATTCGCGTCAGGCTCGCCGTACGTCGCGCAAGTACTGGAGAACACCAGGCGCGGTACACCGACAGCGTCCATCGCTTCAAGCAGCCCGAGGGCATCGGCGGTGTTGCGCCGGTAATACACGAGCGGCTGTTCAACCGATTCGCCGACGTATGCCTTGGCGGCGAAGTGCATGACGACATCGATCGAACGCGATCGGAGGATCTCCTCGACCGCCGTTCGCTCCCCGACTGAGCCGTGATGGAACGCGAGGTCGCCGTGCGACTCGAGCGTGCGAATCGCCTCGATATGACCGCGTGAGAGGTCATCGATGATGGTCACGCGATGGCCGTCACGCAAAAGCCGAAGCGCTGCGTGCGAGCCGATGTAGCCGGCCCCGCCGGTCACGAGCACATTCATGAGGAGTTCCCATCAGGAGGACTTGGAATCAGGCGATGACACCTGCATCATCCTATCGGCCGACAGTGATGGAGACTCCAGCCCACTGACCGCGACCGGTCATCTCGCTACGATACGCGGCCGATTCCTGAGCCAGGGCTCGTTCTGAACCACGGATGCCGCCATGCGTGACACGGATTCGACATCCTCATTCTCAGTGCTCGAAGGGTTCCGCGCCGTCTTCGGCGGGGTGCTCATGGGTCTGGCGAACCTCGTGCCGGGTATCTCCGGCGGAACGATGCTGCTCGCCGCAGGTGTCTATCCGCAATTCATTCGAGGCATCGCGGAAGTGTCGACGTTTCGATTCCGCTGGCGCACGCTCCTGCTGCTCGCATTCGTCGTCGGCAGCGCGTTCCTCGCCATTGCACTCGGCGCTCGCTTTCTCAAGACGCTCGTCATCGAACAACGCTGGGTCATGTTCAGCCTCTTTATCGGGTTAACGCTTGGTGGCGTGCCGATCATCTGGCGTCTCATCAGACCCACGCATCCGAAGCGCATCGCGATCGCACTCATCGCCGCACTCACAGTCGGCCTGATGATGGTGCTGTTGATTCGCGATACGACCGGCACCGCGTTTCTCCCGGCCGGCTGGGGACGCGCCGTCACCATCGTTCTTGCGGGTACAGCGCTGCTCGCGTTGCCCATGGTCTGGATGAAGCTGCCGTCTTCCGACCGCGACCTCATCGTGCCCGCCGTGGCCGGCATCACCGCCATGGTCGTGCTTGCGATCGTGCAGGCGAACGGCGCTGGCGACGCGGCAGGTTCATCCGCCAACGGTCAGACCGTGATGCTGTTCATCGCGGGGCTCGCCGCGGGGTCGGCGATGATTCTGCCCGGTGTATCGGGCGGCTATCTGCTGCTGATCCTCGGACAGTACCTCGCGATTCTCGCGGGCATCGACGAGATGAAGAACGCGGTCTCGGCCCGGGACGTCGCCGCCATGGCGGATCCCGCACGCATCCTGATTCCATTCGGCATCGGTGTCGGGGTTGGCGTGATTGGCGTCAGCAATCTCGTTCGAGTCCTGATGGATCGATTCGAGAAGGCGACCCTCGGCGTGCTGCTCGGCCTGCTGCTCGGGGCGATCTTCGGCCTCTGGCCGTTTGAAGCCCATGTCAGACCGGCGATTGGCGACGTCATCAAGGGCGTTAAGATGCTCTCGACGGACATGATTGACGCCCTGGATGCCGAAGATTGGCCGACACGCGGCTTCACGCCGTCCGCGGGGCAGATCCTCGGTTCGATCGGCTGCATCGTGATCGGCCTGATCGTCTCTGTTGGAATCGATCACCTCGGCGGCCGTGGTGGCGGCGATCGCGACGCGAACTCCTGATCGCTCCTACAGTTGTCGACGGACGGGATACGGTGAAACCTCGTTTTGAACCGAGGTGCCCTGCAGCCGGTGCCTGATCTGGCCGATAACCCTGACGACCCCGGTCACTGTCCACGAGGACGCCCGAACTCCATGCGGAAACGAGCCATCATCATCGGAACCCCGGCGACCTGCGCGCTCATCGAGCGCCAGCTCGACCTCCTCGACGATCGTCCCGTGACGATCGGCTGGGTGATCCGACCTCAGGATGATGCCAACCGCATGCCCGCCCGCATTCCACTGCTTGGCACCACGGACGAGCTCGACACGATCGCGCACACCCATGCGATGGACCTCGCGCTCATCTCGCTGCCGGCCATCATGACTGATCTCGTCGCACGCCTCCGAACGACGTTGCGACGTCACGGCGTCGACGAACGGTTCATGCCGACACTGCACGATCAACTTGACGGCGTTGGTCCGCGCACGCACTACGACATCGATCCGAGCTTGCTGCTTCAGCGCGCACCGCGCACGATCGATCGTGACTCCATTCGCGATTTGATTCGTGGCCGTCGCGTCATGATCACCGGCGCGGGTGGATCCATCGGCAGTGAGCTCAGCCGGCTCGTCTGCCAGTTCGAACCGAGTCAACTCGCGCTCGTCGAGCGTTCTGAGAACGCACTGTTTGAAGTCGATCGCCAGGTCGCGCGGCGCTGCCCGAATCTGCTGCGCCATACGGTGCTTCATGACATTGTGGATGCCGAAGCAACGCTCGATCAGTTCCGATCGCTGCGCCCGGAGATTGTGTTCCACGCCGCCGCACACAAGCACGTACCGATGATGGAGCATCATCCATCTGCGGCGGTCGACAACAACCTCATGGGTACGAAGTCCGTGGTCGACGCTGCCCACGCAACCAAAGTGGATCGGTTCGTGATGATCAGCACGGACAAGGCGGTTCACCCCACGTCCGTCATGGGCGCAACCAAACGACTCTCAGAACTCTACGTGCAATGGCGCCATCATGACTCGGCGACATCGTTTGCGATGGTACGCTTCGGCAACGTGCTTGGATCGTCTGGCTCCGTGCTGGAAGTCTGGGCGCAGCAGGTTGCTGCCGGCGGCCCGTTGACGGTGACCGACCAGCGCATGACGCGTTACTTCATGTCGATCCCGGAAGCCGCCGCGCTGGTCACCCAGTCGGCAGCACTTGTCGATCCGAAGAGTCCTTCAGGCGAAGTCTTCCTGCTCGACATGGGCCAGCCGATCTCCATCACCGACATGGCGCACGCGTTCATCCAGATGCACGGACTAACGCCAACCGATGACGTCGACGCCGCTCAGGATGCGCACCAGCAGACCGTCGGCCTCGTATTCACCGGCATTCGACCCGGCGAGAAGCTCCACGAGGAACTGGCGTTCGATGCGGAGTCCATGCGCCCGACACGCCACCCCGACATCAACATATGGCTCGTCCCCGGGGTCGATGACGCGTTCATCGGCCAGATGATCGACGCCTTGCGTCCCGGTCGCCGGCCCGAGGGTTCGGCCCTGTCGAGTCTGGTCCATCAATTCGTCCGCCAGGCCGATGGCATGCCACCGGCCGTACACGAATCATACCCCACGGCGTCTCAGACTGTCGAAGTCGTGACAAGCCGGATCCAGCGCGCGGTATCCTAATTCCAAGTTTGAACGCTGGTTCGACCGATTGAGTACAGATCGGGGGAGAATCTGACCGCTGCGATGACGAATGGCATCCCGTTTCTGAGGACCCGCCATGACCTACGCCCTGCATACAAGCGATGATCGGTCGCTGACGTCGCTCCGACGTGACCTTGCGGCCTCCATCGATCGCCTTCGACGACAACATCAGACCTGTGAGCAACAGCTCCATGAACTTGGGCGGTGCGATGCGATTCGCGCTGTGACCGGCCGATCGGCGATCGAGCGGGCCATCGCGTCAGGGGAGCAAATGCTCGATCACGTCGATCGCATGCTTGATCAGCCGGTCCTGATCGGCACGTAACGCGATTCGTCGCGTAGACTGCGCGCATGCATGATGTCGCGCTACAGATTCAACGACTCCATCCATCCGTCGAGCTTCCCGCGTATCAATCCGATCACGCGGCCGGCATGGACCTCCACGCCGCCATTGACGAGGCGATCACGATCAACCCGCACGAGATCGCGCTCGTCCCGGCTGGCTTCGCCATGGCGATTCCACCGGGCTACGAAGCCCAGGTCAGACCGCGGAGCGGACTTGCGCTGCGGCACGGCATTTCGTTACCGAATACGCCGGGCACGATCGATGCGGACTATCGTGGCGAAGTGAAAGTGCCACTGATCAACCACGGTCGTATGCCGTTCGTGATCACGCCCAACATGCGCATCGCGCAGATGGTCATCGCACCCGTCATGCACGCACGAATCGAATGCGTTGATTCACTCGAAGAAACGGTGCGCGGCGCAGGTGGATTCGGCAGCACTGGGCACTGACGGGCCAACGTCACCATGTGGTGACGCTGAGGACTACCTTGTCGGCTGAGATGACGGCTGGGTCGCGGGCTGCGTCGCGGCCGGCGCCGCCGCGGCAAGTTCATCCAACACCGCGCCAGTTCGTGCCGGATCGCTCCAGATCTGCTTCGAGACGATCACACCATCGGCGTTGATGACGAAACACCGATTCGGCGCGCCATCATACCGCCGCGCAACCTGATTGCGCATGTCATCCACGACGATGCGCATCGACAAGTCCAATGCATCCGCGCATTCGCGTGCGACCTGCTGACGGTCTACCATCGTGCGATGACGAGGAATCTCAATGCCTTCGCGCACGTTACGCCGTGAGATGTTGCCATTCGACGGATGTGCTTCGCGCGTGTAGATCAGCAACCACTCGACATCGGTACGTTCAGCTCGAAGGGCATCAAAGTCGCGGACCTTACCCCTGAAGATCGGACATGTGTAGCTTCCGAATTCCAGTACCACGGTGCGTCCACGGAGCGCGGACAACGTAACAGCTTCACCGTTGAGCGTCGTCAACGTGAAGTCTGGCGCGGTCTCGCCCGCCATCGGTGCCTGATCAACGCGGGATGCACGGTCTCGATCTCGACGAAGACGTGCCGGCATCAACTCAAGCTGAGCAGCGCATTCTTCCCATGCATCGTCTTGTGTCGGCGCCATAAGTGCCTTGCAGGATGCGAGGAATTCGGCGTTGATCGTGTTCAATACTTCTCGTGTCTCGCGCATGATCTCGCGACGAAGTCGTCGTTGCGCTGCGCGATCCTCATCTGCGGCTTGTTCCATGCGATCACGAACGCCGGTGAAGACCTGTCGCTGTTCACGCCTGAATTGCTGGTAGAGCTGCAGGATCTCGCCCCACTGCATCGCCGACGGCTCGACCACAGCGCGGATTGTCTGCAGGACGACGTCCTGCTCGATGCGCTCTTCGATGGTCATCTCACGCGATACATCTGGTGTCGCAGTATCGCCGGGCTGCGCATCCGTCGTTTCGAACTCCGGCCCTGCGAGCAGGTCATCCGGCGGCGGATCCGCGAATGCCAGCATGCCTGCGAGCACCATCAATCCCATGACGATTGAGCCGAAATCACGTCCACGCATCGCACGCTCCTGGCAGATCACCGTTCCTCGACGGTGATACGACGCCTCGCAATGGATCATCCCCGTGAAATCCCATCACGGTGATCACGTGACGCCAACGAGACCACTCAGACCGCCAAGGCCGATCGGTTCCTTCGTGAAGAATGGCTCCGCGGCTTCTGTGCCGATCCGACTCCCGAAATAGGTGTGCGCCGACTCGATCCAGTCCACGACGCGGCGGTTCTTCTCCGGCAGAATGAACTGCGTGTGATACGCCACGATCGATGCACGCTTCTTGTCGGTGTAGCCAGTGATGTCAATCAGGAAATTCGGATCGGCCACCCAGCGCAAATGCGTCGCGTAGTAGTAAAACAGCCAGCGCGGATACACCGGCTCGCCCGGCAGATCGATTTTGGTCAGCTTGGCATCGAAACGTGCATCCTCGACAATCCGCGTGACCGCAAGATGATCCGGATGCGCATCCTGAAAGTACGGCGTGAACACGATGTCCGCCTGATGCTCGCGGATGACGCCGGCCACGGCATGACGAGCTTCCACGGAATGCACGACCATTCGATTCGGCAGCCCGATCGACCGACGTTCGACTCCGAGGATGTCCGCCGCCTTCGCGGCTTCCTGCGCGCGCGTCACCGGATCGCCGTACGGCGTCGGTTCGCCGTTCGTCATATCGAGCAGCAGGACGTTGTGTCCCTCATCGACAAGCCGGGCGATCGTGCCGCCCATGCCAAGCTCTTGATCATCCGGATGTGGTCCCACCACGAGAATATTGGCCATCAGTTGTCCACTCCTGTCGTCGGCATCGCTACTCGATCAACGATTCGGCCGGCGAGATCATTCGCCCATTCCAGATACCCGCGAGCAACGGCGTCTTTGCCCCGGCGATTCGCAGCATCTGATTCACTCAGTGCCCGGCAGACCAGGGCAATCTCAACGCGCGACCCTGACGCCCAATCCTGCGGTCTCGGCGCTTCCAACTGCACAAGCAATGCCCGCGCATTGGTCGGCGGCGCGAGCGAAGCGGCGGCAGTGTCGATCATCGCCACGAGTGAAACAATCGCTTGGATGCGATTGAATTCCCGTTCATGCCGGTCAGCCGTTGCCACCGCATTGTCCGCGAGGGCGACCGATGCAAGCTTCAGCCTATTCGACGCCTGCACACCCAGGACGGCGAGCGACTCGTCGCTCGCGTCGAATCCTGCCCAGGCATTGACGCGATGACGACGATTGACATCCAACAACGTCGTGACTTGCTGCATGGACTGTGTCAGCGTGGCGAGTCGAAGCAGGTCGCGCACGGCAGGTTCGTACGAATCACCTTTCGCCCACGCCTCGATCCACGCGGCTCGTGCCTCATCAATGCGTTTGACAAGATCCGCGTGACGACCCGCCGACAACTCGACCGCCGTCGGTTCAGGTACACGAAGTTCAATCTCGTACGGTACCGGATAGAGCGCATCGAGCTGCGTGGCAAACACATCGAGTTGACGCCGAACGTCTTCCCGGCGTTCCGGTTGTTCAAGCTCCCGTGCGAGCTTGCGCATGCGCGATGAGAACGCTGCCTGTTGACCACTGTTGATCAGTCCCGCGTTCGCAATCCAGGTTGAGATGGCGCGAATTCGATCGAGGTCCTTCAACGACTGATCGTGATCCGCGATCAGTGTGAGCACCTCCATAAAGCCGGATTCATCTGACCGAACGGACAACCATACCGCATCGCGTAACAGCGCCTTCTCATGCAACTCATATGCACGGTGGGCGGGCTTGTAGACTGTCCGAAGATCGCGCGGAGTCAGATCGGGGGCATCATCGGGATGTCGATCGCGATATGCGCGCATGCGCCCAAGCACAAGATTTGCTCGTGTCCAATCGACTCGGCGTTCTTCACGGAGTGCCTCGAGCACCGCGATCTGAATCGATTTCGTCTGGATTCGACCATCGGCCAGTGCCGTCAAATGCTCAACACACGTTGACTGCACGCCAAGCGACCGCATGACACGCACCGCTCTTGTTCGCTCGCGAGGAATCATGAATGCGCTCATGTGATCTCGCGCTGTCTCATGACATACCGCGCGCAATGGTGCATCAATCCATGGCGTTGATTCGATCACCGTCAACCACGTGACAAGACTATCGATCGATGCGATGAGGCCGCGAGCGTGTTCTCTGTGCCTCGGCGAGGCCATACCGCGCTCAAGTACCGCATGAGCGTTCAAGAGCGACGGCCGTGCTGGTACATCAACGGGCAACGCTTCAATTCGATCCGCAAGCTGATCCAGATCAATCGCCTCATCGAGACTCGCAGACGCGGCGGAGTGCACATCGAAATCGGACACCCGTTGAAGATGCGTGTCCAACCGTTGCGCCCACGCACGCAATTGTGTCACGGCCTCATCCGGCGAACCGACATCGGATGCAGCAAGCTCAGCCGTCACAGCGGTCAGCGTCACCCACGAGTCGATCGCCTTCATATTAAACGCGTCGTGGAGCAGTTCGCGATGACGATGCAATGTCGAGACCAGAAGAAACAACTCCGGCGCTGCGGTCATCGAATCTTCACACATTGCATAGCGGGACCGAAGCAACGCATCGACCGCGGTCATCCATCGTGCATGAGCAGCTTCGCCCGGGTCGTCCGCGGTATCAGCCACGATGCGTGACTCGACCATGGCCGCATGGAGTTCAGACTGCCGGTCTGCAACGACGTTCTCCTGCCCCAGAATCGGCGGCGCAGGGATCGGATCGTCGAAATTCAACGTCTGCCCGAGCCCGGCGCGATGAGCGATCAGCATGACGATGGCCGCCAGCCAGGACGTATACACGCGTTTCCGAGCCCATTGCAGCGGCATGAGGTTCCTTTGCGCCATCCAATCCACGGTGGTTGACGCCATCACAAACATTGGACTACCATTCTGACAAGCACCTAGGGAAAATTCCTAGGCGACTCCCCCTGTTCAGGGGACTTTCAATCTGACCCCCGGAAGGGCTCGGTCTGGAGCTTGTCTCCAGCCGGGCCTTTTTTTCGTCCACGCTGTCATGTTGAGCGTGCAGGGTCAGTCGCATTCAACACTGCGCGGT
>JBCCFX010000139.1:0-11379 GCA_039029515.1 Planctomycetota bacterium | reverse complement strand
GTACCAGTCGAAGATTCGACTCACGACAAGCGTGTCGTTGCGGACGAAGTTCTTCGTTGCATCGTTGACCCAGCGTCGGGACTGGTCGTCGAACTGCGCGTCGAGTTCCGCGGCGGTGAACGGTTCAGCGCGAAGCGGCGGGCAACTGATGGCGGCGCAGACGAGTGCGGCGTGAATGCGAGCATCGCCGTAGGGGCGAATCTGCTTGTTTTCGAGATCGTTGAGCGTCATCGACTCGCCGACGACCGTGATGCGATCGGCATCGAAGAAGCCTTTTTCGTTGACGACCGTGGTGAAGTTGCCGCTTGCCTGGGCTTCAACGACCTTCAGCAGGACGTTCGCGTTATACGCATTGCTGAGGATCGCGAGTGCCGCGTTGCGATCGTCGGGGCGTTCGAGCATCGCATAGCCTTCGACGACACGCACCAGTGCAGCGCGACGAGCGGGCATCTTGAGCAGGTCGTAGCGCACCAGACCTTCGGGCGTGACGACGTCGGCGAGGATGTTCGCGAACTGACGATTCACCGCATTCACGGGATCCAGCGTCGTGGACTGGGTCGTCGGGAGCACGACGATGTCCGGTTCATCCACCGCGACGGCGGGCACCGGCGGCGTGCGAATCTCGGTCGCGGTTGGCATATCGATCGTTGCGACCGCAGGCTCATCCGTGGTGTCGGTTGAAACGACGGTGGTGTCGGCGGGCGTTGGCGTGTCGCTGGTGTCATTGACAGTGGTGGTCGAGTCACCGCCGGAGCACGCGAACAGACTCAACGTCAGGCTGAGCAGGCAGGTCGGGACGGCAAATTGACGAACGCGTTCGGCGGTGGTCATGAGCGTGTCACTCCGGAGTCGTTTCGAACGGAGACTTGTCGAGCGAGGGATCGTCTGGCGTGCTCGCGGGCGCCATGTCCACCTGAGATGCCGGCGCGGTGTCGACGTTACCAACTTCAGCTTCAATTCGCTGTTCGGCATCAATGCGGCGCAATGTCGGCTGGAAGGGTGAAGGCAGGAAGGCTTCTTCGAAGCCTTCATTCATGTCATCGGGTGTGCGCTGGTATGGGCCGCCGGGACTGCGCACCGGTTTCTGCGGCGCGGTGCCGGCGATCATGCGGACCGGTGCTGCGACGACATCAATGAGGAACAGGCCAGCCCCACGCAGGCCGTCGAGAGACGGATGCAGCGACGGTGATTCGGGCTGCAATGCAATTTCGGCGGTGGGGAACCGGTGATCACTCTCGATGGTGGAGAACGCGGGTGACGGCTGGCCGACGAAGGTCGGATGATGCGTCACGTTGTCGCGCGCGATCGTGATGGTCGTGTCAGACCAGTGCGAGCGGTCATGGCCATTGACCGATGGCGCGGATGCAATGGCTGTCGTCGAATCGACATCGAGAGCCGGCAGGTCATCATTGGTGACAAGGCCGGCTCGTTCGTTGAGCGGCCACGTGCAGCCGACGAGGAGCATGGCGGCCGTGGTCACGGCACCCAACTGGAGCACACGAAAAGTGGATGTGGTGGGACGGCTCATGAGTCGTATTCCTCCGACGGTGCATCAGGATCGAGGCCGCATCGACGCAGTGCTTCGCGGACAACGTCTTCATCGTACCCGCGTCGGGCGAGCAGGCCGGCGGCTCGACGCATTTGTGTCGATCTGGGCAGTGTTCGCCAGCGGGCATGGTTGGCGAAGATGAGCTCGGTCGCGGCTTCGACGGCGTCGACATCGGCAACGGCTTCATCGGCGATCTGGGCGGCAAGCTCCGGATGGACCTGTTTCGCCTCCAGATGCCGGGCGATGTAGGCAGAAGCTGCGCCACGGCGATTGACGAGTGCTTCGGCACGATCGCGAGCAAATGACGCATCGTCGAGCCAGCCATCGTGAATCAGTTCGTTGATGACGGCATCGATGGCGTCGGCTTCATGGTCGCGAGCGACAAGTCGGTCGCGGAGGGCATCGGCGGTCAGAGCACGTCGAGCCAGGCAATCGAGGGCGCGTTTGCGCGTGGCGTTGATCCGGATGGCGAGGTCCACCGCAGCGGCGCGTTCTTCAGTCCAGGGTTGATCGACCGCGAGGCCGAGCGATTCGACATCCGCTTCGCGAAGATGGCCGACGACGCGTTTGTTGACGAGGATCGACCGGCTCGATGGATCGGACGGGAGCGGTCGAATGCCGGTGATGATGGCGTCATCGGTCATTCGAGTTCATCCCGAAGTGCATCAAGCTCGGCGGCGGCATGCGCATCGCCGACGGCCGTCGCGCGCTGCAACCCGAGCAGGGCGGTCTTCAGGGCTTCATCTGTCTGGCCATCATCATCGAGCGTGCGCGCCTTGTGGTAGTAGGCGTAGCAATAGTCCGGGTCGACCTCGAGCGTCCGGTCGAAGAACACCAGAGCCTGATCGAGCCGGCCGGCTTTCGCGTGCTCGTGTGCGATGCCGTACAGACAGAACGTGTCGTTCGGGTTGTCATCGAGCATTTTCTCGAGTTGCTGCAGGCGTTCGTCAGCCATGCGGTCATGGTACGCTGCGTCGATGCGGATTGTCAGTCTCCTGGTTCAAGTTCTCATTGCGATTCTGTTGTCAGGCTGCGCGACGACGCCGGCCACGATGGATCACGGGATTGTGGTGACACAACTCGCGGCGGGGCAGCATGCCGCGATTGCGCACGATGGTCCGACGGTGTACGTGGCGGGCGCGACGGAGGTCGCGCGACTCCGCGCGGACGGCGCGCTCGTGGACGTTCGATCGTTCCAGCCGCCGACGCCGTCGACCTGGATCAGCGACGTCGCGGTGGCGAACGGCCGCACGATGGTGCTCTGGGCTGAAACTGCGGTGCAGGTTGACGGTCCGACGTCGGAGATCCGTGATGTCGAAGTGTTGGGCGGCACGCCGCAGGCGATCGCCGCGATCGACGGTGAACTGTATGTTTCGCTCGACACCGGCGTGTATCGGTGGGGTGACGGCGCGCGGTTTCTCGACGGCCGCAACATCGCAAATCCTGTTGTGAACCCTGGCGTCTTGACCGCTTGCGAAGGTCGTCGGGCGTATGCGGTGCTCGATGGCGCGTTCCGAGGCTCGGCGAGTCTTCTTCAGCCGACAGTGGATCCCGATCGTTGGTTGTTCGTTCGTGATCGCGATGGCGGCGCGGATGTCGGCTGGATGAACGCATCGTTGCGCGAGCTGGATTCCGAACGGTTGAGCGTGTTCATCGATCGTCCCGTCGTTGCGGCCTTTGTCGCGCGCGGCGCGATCTACGTCGTCGGTACGAACATCATTGATGTTCTTGGCTTCGATGATGGCGTTATGACGAGCGCTGAAGTGCTGCCGATCGCGGGCGTGCGTGCGGTGACCACGCTGAATGGTGAACCCGTGTATGTTGGCGATGTCGGCGTCGTCATTGCGGATTCATCACGTGCAACAAGCTGGCGTACGCTCCGGCATGGTTTCGGCAACGTGCAGGCATCCGCATTTGATGGGCGCGCGATGTCAATTCGAGCCGGAGAGGTCGATCGCATCGTCACGCTCGATGGCACGGTCGAGTACACGGAGGATTCGATCGCATATCCGTTGCCGATGCGTCGAGCATCGACGCTTCAGGGCACGCTGAGCATTGTGTTCGACGGCATCGTTCGCTGGTACGACGGCCACGGTGCCGCGCAGGACCTGGACCTTCCGGTGACGAGCGAATTCGGCGTGGTCGTTTCCGCCGGCGGTTGTTTCTGGGTGGGGCATCGCGATGGTGTGAGCTTGGTCACGATTGATGATGGGTCAGATCCCGTCGCGCAAGATGTCCTGTCGATCGGTCGGATCGTGGCACTGCATCCGTTGCTGGATGGAAGCGGCGTTGTCGCGATCAGTGATCAGCGTGGCGTCCACCTCGTTCGCCGACATGAGACGGGGGGTTGACGCGATGGAACGTGTGCGGACGGTCAGGAAGTGGTCACGGCGCGGCTTGCTCGCGCTTCGTCTCAGCCTGACGGCTGGCGTCGTGTTGATGGTGCTGATGCTGATCATCGGTGAGTTCGGTCGCCTCGTCGGCCTGTTCGATATGACGCGCCATTTCCAAGCACAGTATTTCATGTGTGCGGTCTTCGCGCTCGTGCTGCTTATTCTCCTCCGTGCGAATCGTGCCGCCACAATCGCACTGCTGGTCGCGAGCTTGACCGGGTTCCGTGTGTTGCCGTGGTACATCGGTCGTCCGAATCCGGATGACGCAGCGCGCGAGCAGGTCGTGCGCGTGTTTCTTTCCAATGTGCTCGGATGGAATCATGAAACGCAGGCGATGCTCGAACAAATCCGGGATGAAGATCCAGACATCATCGTCATTCAGGAGTATCGCAATCACTGGGAAGATGCGCTGGCCACGCTCGCCGATCGCTGGCCTTATGCGCACGGCCGACTACGGTCCGATGCGTTTGGCATGCTGGTGCTGAGCAAGACGCCATTCGATGCCGAGGTACGGATGTTCGGGGTCAAGGAAGATTCAGTGGTCGGGACGCTGACACTGCACGGCGAGTCGGTGAGTTTCCTGGCGATCCATCCCAAGCCACCGAAGAGCCGAGCGACGTCGAATCGTCGGGATCTCCTCCTGCGGAATGTGCGTGAGCATATTGGTCAGCCTGATGGTCCCACCATTGTCGCCGGCGATTTCAATGCGACGATGTGGTCCGCGCCGTATCAGCGGTTCGTGCGCGACACCGGATTGCGCAATGCACGTCAAGGTTTCGGCGTGTTGCCGACGTGGCCATCACAGCTTCCCGTGGTGATGCGTATCCCGATCGATCACGTGCTTGTCACGCGCGACATCACGGTTGCGGATTTCAGGATTGGCGATGCATGTGGATCGGATCATCTGCCGGTGATCGTGGATCTGATCCTGCCCGAATCACCGTGATCACGTCTTCGCATTGCTGCAGAATTTTCGGCAAATCTGATGTTCAGCGCACATCGCGCCGCGCGCTTTACAGGCTCGTCGACCATGAAAGATCATCAGGTGGCTGAGGAGTGTCCAGTGCGGTCGTGGAAAGAGCGCCATGAGATCCTTCTCGATCTTCGGAGCATCGCTGTATTCCGTCAGGCCGAAGCGCTGGCTGATCCGCATGACATGCGTATCGACGACAACGCCCATGTTGAGGCCGAAGGCATTGCCGAGGACAACGTTGGCAGTCTTGCGCGCGACGCCACGAAGTTGCAGCAATTCCGGCATCGTATTGGGCACCGCGCCATCGAATTGATCCACGATCATCGTGGCGGCAGCGTGCACGGACTTCGCTTTGTTCCGAAACAGTCCGATGGTCTTGATAAACGGTTCGATCGACTCGGGTGAGGATGCGGCGTATGCGGCGGCATCAGGAAATGCAGCGAAGAGTGCGGGTGTCGCCTTGTTCACCCCGACATCGGTCGCCTGCGCGGACAGGATGGTGGCGACAAGCAGTTCGAGCGGCGACGTGAAATCGAGTTCGCAATGCGCATCGGGATATTCCTTCCGCAAGGCGGTGAGGATGCGCTTGGCACGCGCGATTTCGGCATCGCTGTGATCGGGCAAGGTGAAATCTCGCTTGCTCGTGGCTTTCGACATCGTGACGCCGGGCATTGGCGTGAACGTGGTCATGAGGCGTGCTCCGATTCTCGCCGGGGCGCAGATGTGTGGATCAACGCGCCGGTGGCCGTGATGAGCAGGAGGAGATTGATGCGAAGCACGGCGTCTGCGACATTGTGTTTGGTGTTGAAACCAGTCTGAATGTTCTCAGCTTCCGCCGCCTCGCCGGCTTCCACGGCGCTCCAGTACATCTGTAGTTCGCCGCGCATCGCATTCGCCATCGGCAACTGCAGCGCGAAGAGCATGGTTGCAAGGCATACCGCGCCGCAGTGGATTCGTCCTGACCAGCGTCGGAGGCGCAATGCGCCGGCGGCGAAGAGCATGATGAACGTGATCAGCACAATTCCTGCGGCGATGCCCTGGCCGATGTCGACGAATCGGAACACGCGATCCATGATGACGCCGGCGACGAGCCGACCGTGTTCACTCGTTTCGGCGGCGTCAAACCGTTCGGCGTGCAGCGGCATGGGCGTCAACGTACCGAAGACGAAGCTGGCGCCGATGCCCGCGGAGACAAGCAGGCTCAGCCACGCCGCGAGCGCAAGACCGTGCACCGTGCGGAGGACCGACATCATGTGCGGGATTCCGATGGACTGACCGGCGTCCCGTCCGACCAGGTCGTCCCGTCCGACCAGACTTCCTGCTTCCAGATCGGCACCGATGCCTTGAGTTCGTCGATCAGGTACCGACAGGCGCGAAACGCGGCATCGCGATGGCCGGCCGCGACCTGTACCAGCACGCTCGCTTCACCGACCCGAACCGGACCGGTTGCGTGATGAAGACGAACGGCGAGGATGTCGAATGCATCGAACGCCGACGTAGCGAGCGCATGGAGTGTCTGTCGCGCCATCGCTTCATACGAGTCGTAATGCAACGCCACGAGCGCGCCGTGATCGGGATGCTGCTCGGCGCGCGTCCGGCCGAGAAAGACGCACTCCGCGCCGCCGTGTTCAGGCCAGGGCGACAGCGGCACGGCATCGACGGGCTTCGGCATCAATTGGATGTCGATGAATGGATCGTTCATGCGTGAGCCCTATGGTAGGCGGTCGCGCGCTTGGCGTGAACGGGGTCACGCGGTACCGTCGATGATATGGACTCGCTGCGAGGATCATTCGGTGAACATGACGGCTCGGCGATCACGTCGCCGGCACCGACGGTGGCGGCGCTGCCCGGGCCATGGCGTTCGACACTCGCACGGCTCACCGCCATGGGTGTCCGGTCGGTCCAACTCAGCGCCACGCAAGCTGGTTTCCGCCCGCGCGAACTCGATCGTTCAGGTCGGCGTGACCTGCTGACCACGTTGCGTCGTGCGGAGTTATCCGTTGCGGGGCTCGATGCGTGGATTCCCGCCGATCACTTCATCGATGCGACGCACAGCGATCGTGCGGTTGATGCGCTCCGAAGCATCGTCGAACTGGCTGCGGACCTCGGGCGCGTGCCGGTGAGTATGACGCTTCCATCGCCCACAGATGACGATGATGCAGTGGCTGAGATTGCCGCGACCATTGCTGCGCACGCCGAACGGCACGGCGTGGGCGTGATCGATCACATGTGGCCGAAGGCAGCGCGTGGCGGGATCGCGTGGGGGCTGGAGACCGCCGCTGCGCTATCGCATGACTCCGACCCGACGGCCATGCTGTTGCGCGATGCGCCGGCGTCGGTTCGACTCGCAGATCTGGATCAGACCGGCATGCGTGGACCGATTGGAACATCAGGCCGACTGGATGTCCTCGCATTTCGCGTCAGCCTGTCGATGAGTACATCCGTGAAGCACATCGTCATGGATACCCGCCAGTGGATACAACCATGGGAAGGTCTTGACGCATCGATCCGTGCGTGGAGCGCGGCGACGATGTCATGATTGACGTGCGCGTTCCCAGATGAGATGCGGGAGTTGAGGCACGAGCAGGCGGTCCATAGCGAGGCAGACGGCGTTGGTTGAGCCCGGCATCGCGGCGATGACGGTGCTGCCGACGGCATCACGGTGTGCGATGCCGGCGACCGCGCGGCTCATCATGGCTGCCGCGCCGATCTCTTCAAAGCTCAGCATGCGAAACAGCTCGCCAAAGCCATCAAGTTCCGCGATGAGGTGTCGTCGCACGACTTCCACCGTTGTGTCCCGCGGCGCAATGCCGGTGCCGCCGGTCGTGAGAATGGCACGAATCGTGGGATCATCACACCAGCGTTCGATGATCGTGGTGATGTGATCGGCATCATCTGGCACAAGTTCGCGGGCGGCGACGCGGTGTCCAGCGCGCTCAATGCGTTCGACAATGGCATCGCCGCTGCGATCGTTGGCCGTCGTGCGGGAGTCGGAGATCGTCAGGACGGCGACGGCAATCGATTGGGCGTCGGCGTGCGCTTCGGCGGCGGTTTCGTGATCGCGATATGACGACGTTGAATCGGTCATGCAAGTGTCCTGGTCACACGCGACGGCGTGCGTTCATTACGATAGCGGGATGCACGCCCGGGCACATGGCGTTGATCTGGTGGAGATCGCTCGAATCACAGCGATGCTCGATCGTCATGCGGAACGATTCGCCGAACGGTGCTTCACTGTGGCAGAACGCGCGTATGCGGACGCGGGCAAACGCCGCCGAAGCGAACGGTATGCGGGCCGGTTCGCCGCGAAGGAAGCCGTTCTCAAAGCCCTGGGGACCGGCTGGAGTTCTGGAATCGCCTGGACGGACGTGGAGGTTCTTCGAGCCCCATCGGGACAGCCGGGCGTCCGACTGACGGGTGAAGCGGCGGCGATTGCGGCTCGGCGAGGCATTGACCACTGGCTCATCAGCCTGTCGCATACGGATGACCTGGCGATGGCCAGCGTGATCGGGGTGGGCTCGACCGGTACATCGGCCCCCGAAAGTTGACGGTTCGGTCTTGCATTCGCCGGGCAGCGTGGTAGCTTGGGCAAGGTGCGAGCGACACATGATGTGGCTCGCGAATGAGATCAGAGAGTGAACACCCCGTCTCAAGACGGGCGCGAGAAGCGAGAGTCCAGGGAGAAGCAGAGGGATGTTCGCACGAATTATGGCGGCTTGTATCGTGATCGGTGTCGGGCTCGTCTCCGTGCCGGTGTACCTGTCATTTACACAGACCGACGCATCGGTCGGCTCGATCGGTTGGTCTGGCGATCGCCTTGAATTCCAGTCCACCGATGCCGTTGCGTATAGCGGCGGGGCGGGCGAATTCTTCCCCGGCAATCGGTCGCACGGCGGTTCGAACGTGGTTTCGGTACCCGCACCGGGGGCGTTGGCTGCCCTTGGCGTGGCGGCTGCGCTCATCGGCACGCGTCGACGCCGCGGGCACTGATCTCAACTCTACGAACAATGGATGCACCTGCCGCGACCGGGGATAGGGTTCCGGCTCAGGCCCGTTCCGCGCAACAGGGCTAGACTACGGCCACGTTGATCGGAAGATCTGCGCGCACCGTGGGCTTTCGGCAAATGCCATCGCTCGAACTTCGAGTTTCTGGCTTCCGTTTGTCGAGAGACCCAAGGGGAACCGGGAGGGTCCTATGGCCGGCCGATCCTCAAAAACGCCGTTGTACGAAAAGCTCGCATCCGCCGCATCGCGCGGATCGGTGTCGCGTGGACCAGACCCGCGGCCTGACGTCGCGTCTGATGAGCAGAGTTGGCTCGCCCCGGGTCGCGTAGTTCATATGCCGGTTGGATACCTGTTCGTCGGGGTTGCGGTGGTCATTCTGGCCATGATCGGCACCTATGCGGTCGGGCATCACAACGGTGAGCGGACGCTCCGCGACGATTACATGGACCGCCAGTTCGCGATCGATGCCGATCCGACGACCATCCGCGACCCGCTGCTGGAGCACGATGAGCAGCCGGGAGGCTCGATCGTCGATTCGACGATATCGCCGCCGGTCACGAATGCTCCGTTCGGATCGCTGGAAGTGACCCATACGACGATTGATGCGGGTCCGCGTGCGGTGTCGGACTGGGGGCCGATCGAGTCTGATCCCCGCCAGTCTGGCGTCAATTATTTCGTCCTGATGGAGACGTATCAGGATGGCGCTCTGCGGCTCGTGGAGTTCTGTCGGACCCGGGGGCTTGAAACCTACGTGATCAGCGGTAAGAATACGCGGCTCCGCAAAGTGATCGTTCTGCCGGGCTTCGAAGGCATGCAGCGTTCGAGTTCGGCGGTCAAGGCTCTCGAAGCGAAGATTCGCGACGTGGGACTCGACTGGCAGGCCCGTGAGGGTGGCGAGGACAATCTGAGCGGGGCTTATCCGTTGCTGTATCAGTGAAAGCAACGACCAGACGTTATCGCGTTGCTTTCGACGCAAGGAGTTCGATATGAGCCTGCACCGCAGCCTCAAGACCCAGCCCAGCGCCCTCAACCAGCACCGGAACGTGCTGACTCGCAACGAGCGTATTGCTCGGCTGGTCGAAGAGTCCAAGTTTGATTTGGATTCGGATTCGCCGCTCGGCCTCGTCAAGGTGGGTAGCCGTCGTGTCGTGACGGGCAAGAAGAAGAAAAAGAAGGAAGAAGACGACGCGGAATAGTCCGTCTTCGTCCCAACCTGTTCCGACTGCATTGCAGGCCGTCATTCGACGGCCTGTTTTCGTAGCACGACAGGTCGTGAGCGCGTGTCGTCTCGTGGTACAGTCACGCGGTCATCTTTGCCGTGAAGGGAATGCGCGTCATGCAGACATCAACCATGATCAGTGATCGAACCACCGCCATCGATGTCTCGGGCATTCGGCGCGTGTTCGAGTTGGGCGCGAAGTTGTCCGATCCGATCAACCTGTCGATTGGACAGCCGGACTTTCCGGTACCCGATCCGATCAAGGATGCGACGATCGATGCGATTCGCAACGATCAGAACGGCTACACGCTGACGCAGGGCACGGCACCGTTGCTTGCCCGATTGCGTCAGCATCTGGCCGACGATGTCGGCTGGTCGCTGCCAAGTGAAGATCTCGATGTCATGGTGACGTCGGGTACAAGCGGCGGTCTACTCCTCGCCTTCCTCGCACTCCTCAACCCCGGGGATGAAGCGATCATCGGCGATCCCTACTTCGTCGTCTATCCCGCGATGGCGCGCATGTGCGATGCCAAAGCGGTCTACTGCGATACGTATCCGGATTTCCGCATGACTGCGGAACGTCTGGAACCGCTTATCTCCGAGCGAACCAAGCTGGTGTTGATCAATTCGCCAGGCAATCCTTCCGGCGTCGTGATGTCCAATGACGACCTGCGCGAGGTCGTGGATCTGTGTGCACGGCGCAATGTGATGCTGATCTCCGACGAGATTTACGATGAGTTCACGTTTGACGATGCACGGGAGCAAGGCAAGTGCCCGAGTCCTGCACGCATGTCGGATCAACTGCTGCTCATTCGCGGGTTCGGAAAGACGTACGGTTGTACCGGTTGGCGACTCGGATATGCGGCCGGCCCGACGTGGCTGTTGCGCGAGATGAAGAAGTTGCAGCAGTACACGTTTGTGTGCGCGCCATCGATGGCGCAAGCCGGCGCCGCCGCGGCGCTTGACGTTGACATGGATCCCATCGTCAGTGCCTACGCGCAACGACGCGATCTGGTGGAGTCAGTTCTTGGTGACGTGATGGACATTGCGCATCCGGGTGGTGCGTTCTACGCGTTCGCAAAAGTGCCGGATCGACTTGGCATGACCGCGACCGCATTTGTTGAGCAGGCGATTGAACGCAACGTGCTGATCATTCCGGGAAGCGTATTCAGTCGAAGCGACACGCATGTGCGCATCAGTTTTGCCACGCCGGTTGAGAAGTTGCAGCGTGGCCTGGACG
>JBCCFX010000138.1:0-11582 GCA_039029515.1 Planctomycetota bacterium | reverse complement strand
CGCTCAGATCTGGCGACCGCACGATGACGCTTGCGGATCTCATGTTCGAGATCAGCACCATGTTCGGTTTCACAGGAGATGAATCGGGACAACGCAAGTTGCTCGAAGCGGTGTTGTCGCTTGACCCCGACCGGGCGATGGCGATGAACAATCTCGGGTATTCGCTCCTGACCAGTGAGCGTTCAGGTCAGCAATCATGGCGTCTGATCGAGCGCGCTTACGAAGCATTTCCCGATGACCCAAGCGTCATCGATTCGCTCGCGTGGCTGCGCTATCGACAAGGTCGAATCGCCGATGATCTCGCCGGTGCGGGCGCGTACACGTTGATTATTGATGCCATCGCACGGATGGATGAGCCAAACGAGGAAGTACTCGATCACTTCGGAGACATTGCGTACGCCGCCGGAGCCGGTCTGGAGGCTCGATCGGCGTGGACAGAGGCTCGTCGGCTTCTGTCCGTGGAGGACCATCGATCCACGCTCGAGAGCAACTATCGCACGTTGCAGCTCCGGACGTGGGGTGTCCTCGTCGTTGACCCCGCAACGGTATATGATCGGCTGTTCGGCGATCTCATGGATCGCCTTGATCGGAAGTTACGGGCGCTTGAAGCCGGTGAGAAACCGGAACTCGCCCCGATGTTTGATTCGGTTGCGGAAGCGATCGACACCACGCCGTAATTGGTGTGCGAGCACTCAAGGATCGTCGACGACACGTCGGCAGCGCAGGAGATAGGTCGGTATGGCGGGTCATAGTAAATGGGCCAATATCAAGCATCGCAAAGCGCGTCAGGACGCGGTCAAAGGCAAGGCATGGTCCAAGTGCAGCCGCGCGATCATCATCGCAGCGAAGAATGGTGGTGGTGATCCCGCGACGAATTTGACGCTCCGCTATGCCATCTATGAAGCCAAAGCGGTCAACATGCCCAAGGACACCATCGAGAAGGCCGTCAAGAAAGGGTCCGGCGAAGGCGCTGAAGCCCAGGAATATACGGAGATCCGTTACGAGGGTTACGGTCCGAGCGGCGTCGCGATCATGGTGGATTGCGTCACCGACAACGTGAACCGTACCGCGCCGGAGATGCGCAAGATCTTCGAGAAGGGCGGCGGCAATCTCGGGAAGTCCGGTGCAGTGTCGTATGGCTTCACACGCAAGGGATTGATTCTCGTTGAGGCTGACGCGACCACCGAAGATGAACTGATGGAAATCGCGCTGGAGTCCGGCGCGGACGACGTCGCGCAGTCGGATGGCGGCTGGGAGATCACGTGTGAAGTCGATGACTTCATCACGCTGAAAGAGGCGCTGGAAGGTGCGAACATCACGCCGGCATCCTCGGAAGTGACCATGATTGCAGGCAATCTCGTCGCGTGTGATGTGTCGACCGCCCAGAAGGTGCTTCGACTCGTCGATGCCATCGAAGATCACGATGATGTGCAGAAGGTGTACACCAATGCGGACATCCCCGATGAGGCCATGGCCGGGATGGATTGAGTCCGGGCCATGACCGCGACACGATTCACGATCACATTTCGGGGTCGCGTGCAAGGTGTCTTCTTTCGTGCGACCACCCGAGATCTCTCGGAGCGTTTCGCCGTGACCGGCTGGGTCCGCAATGAGCCGGACGGTTCAGTGGTGTGCGTGGCGGAAGGTGAGCAGGCGGAACTGGACCGATTCATCGCCGCGGTTCGCGAGGCGAAGCGCGGGAACATTGATGATGTGACGATTGATCGTTCGGCGGCGACGGGGGAGTTCAGCGCGTTCGACATCCGTCGGTAGCGTTCTGCGGCGATTGATCATCGATGCGAGCCCGAAGCGCCAGCGCCCGGCATGATTCATGGCCCGAGCTTGCGTGTGGGCCTCGCCACAACCACCTGTCGACGACTTGACCTCGCTGGCGATGGCGATCATCCTCTGACCATGCGAATTCCAGCTCTTCTTGTCGTCGCCGTGCTGCTCGTCGGGTGCAAGACCGGCGTCACGGAACAGTTCGTCGGCTACGCGCCGGAGTCCGTCTGGACCGCGATGAAAGCGGTGGCGGAATCTCCCGATTACGAGTCCGGTCCGTACGAAGACCGCTGGACCGTCGATCGCAACGATGTCTTTGTCGATGAAGCTGGTCGGCGTATCGAGATCGATCGCGAGCTCAAGCGCTGGCTCCAGCGACCTCGAACCCGTACTGAGAAGCAGAAGACCCGTTGGACCATTCGGGTCACGCTCGATGAAACCAATCCGCCGACGGTGACCTTCCGTGATCGTGGCCGACATCTGCCCACGGACACGCAATTCGAAGCCGGCCGGTATTTCCGCGACATGCGGGAGATCCTTGGACCGCGTCCGTTGCCTTCGGCTGACGCTTCGGTGGCGGATGTGCCGCCGCCCGCACCATCAATCGATCTCGTCGAGCCGGTGGAACCGCTGGCGCCGGTCGACGTCGCGCCGCCGCCGGCGGTGGATGTCGATGCGCTCATGGAGCCGCTCGAACCCGGACGGTGAAGTCCGCCTCATCTCACATCTCGCCCAATGGCCTGATGCAGGGCGATTGACTGCGTGTGATCGCGAAAGTGGTCACGTCGGCGTGGTCGTCGTTCGTCGGCCCGCTATACTCCGGGATTCGATGCATCGACCGCATCAACCGAATAGAAACACTGTCTGGACAGGGAGACGGCGCGATGGCCGACACGATCACGATGACCGCCAACGGGCTTCAGGTGCCCGACAATCCGATCATTCCGTTCATCGAAGGCGACGGTATCGGCCCCGATATCTGGGCAGCTGCGGTCCGTGTGTTCGATGCGGCGGTCGAGAAGGCATACGGCGGCGCTCGGTCTATCGAATGGCACGAAGTGCTTGCTGGCGAAAAGGCGTTCAACGCGACTGGCGAATGGCTGCCTGAATCAACGCTTGCGGACTTCCGCACGTTCCTTGTCGGCATCAAGGGCCCGTTGACAACGCCAGTTGGCGGCGGCATTCGCAGCCTGAACGTGGCGCTGCGCCAGGAACTAGATCTCTACACGTGCCTGCGCCCGGTGCGCTACTTTGATGGCGTACCAAGTCCGGTGCGTCGCCCGGAACTCACCGACATGGTGATCTTCCGTGAGAACTCTGAAGACATCTACGCCGGCATCGAGTTTGAACACGGTACGCCCGAGTGCGAGGCAATGAAGGCCGCGCTGATGGAAAAGTTTCCGGCGATGGCGAAGAAGATTCGTTTCCCCGAGACGACCGGCATCGGCCTCAAGCCAATTTCACAGCAGGGGACTGAGCGCCTGGTGAAAGCAGCGATTCAGTATGCGATCGATCAGGGACGCGATTCCGTCACGCTCGTGCACAAAGGCAACATCATGAAGTTCACGGAAGGTGCATTCCGTGATTGGGGCTACGAAGTTGCGAAGACGCACTTCGGTGCGACCGAACTTGACGGTGGTCCGTGGTGTTCCTTCAAGGCACCCGATGGTCGAACGATCACCGTCAAGGATGTCATTGCCGACGCATTCCTCCAGCAGATTCTGACGCGACCGGCCGAGTACGGCGTGATTGCGACGATGAACCTCAACGGCGATTACATTTCCGATGCACTGGCGGCATGTGTCGGTGGCATCGGCATTGCGCCCGGGGCCAACATCAACTATGACACTGGCACCGCCATCTTCGAAGCGACCCACGGCACGGCACCGAAGTACGCTGGCCAGGACAAGGTCAACCCGGGCTCAGTGATCCTGTCCGGTGAGATGATGTTCCGTTTCCTTGGCTGGAATGAAGCCGCCGACCTCATTATCCAGGGCATCAGCGGCGCGATCTCCGCGAAGACCGTGACCTACGACTTCGAACGCCTGATGGACGGTGCGACCCTTCGGAAATGCAGTGAGTTCGGCGAAGACGTCATCGCTCACATGGGAGCCGGCGTCGCCGTAGGAGCCTGATACAGACTCGGCGGCGACGGGCCCGAGCAGGCTCTGATGCTGCGTCGTGTACGCGATCCAGTCGGAACTGTCGGCTGGCCGACTGATCGGCACCGGAGCTGGCTGGTCGACCGTAATCACCGATCGAGGCTGCTGCGGGTCGAGGTCACGACCGGTGTCTATGCCTCGTGCAAGCACAACCGTCGCGGTATGCGTATCCTTGCTCCGTCAGGCGGCCATGGAGGACGCCCGAAGTCCGGCGAGGACCGCCGGGGGAGTTCATGCACGCATCCTCGAATGACAGCCCGCGATGTCCGGTGTGCGACGGCGAGACCGCCGAGTACTGTCGCAAGCGCGCGTTTGATCAGGAGTGGATCATCGCGCGATGTCGTTCGTGCGGCCATGGATTCGTCGTCAACCGCCCGTCGCTCGAAACGCTCGCGGAAGTCTACGCGGGCGTCGATCATCATCCGATGGATCCCATTTCAGCGGACTTACTTGAAGACAAGCCGATCTGTCGGCAGGTCGCCAACGATGTGCGCGAACTGACAGATGCACGCGGTCGTGTGCTCGACATCGGGTGTGGCGACGGTGGTTTCGCGTATCACCTTGCGAAACTCGGCTTCGGTCCGTTTCTGCTCATCGATATTGATGATCGTTCAGAACGATCGGCGGAGGTCGTCCCGAACAGTGAGTTCCGGCGCGTGCCGTTTGAAGACATTGAGGATGAACAGTTCTCGTTGATTGTCATGAGTCAGGTGCTTGAGCATGCGCACGATCCGATGGGTTGGCTCCACCGCGCTCGACGACTTCTCGACGATGACGGGATGCTCGTCGTCGCGCTACCAAATTTCGGCGGCGTGTACCGATTGATCGGCTCGCGCGATCCGATGATCATTCCGCCGATGCATCTCAGTTACTTCACCGCGCGGTCACTTCGGTTGGCGCTTGAACAGGCTGGATTCGAGATCGTGCGCCAGCAAAGCGACAGTCAGGTGTTGATCCGCGCGGATGGGATGTCACTGCCGCGCCGCGCCGCCGGTCGCGTTTGGAATACCGCATCGCGCATGTTGAATCCAACGATGCGCGGCATCTTCCTGCAGTATTACGCTCGGCCGGTCGCGCCTCGTGACGCCTGAACCGCGCCGCATCCTTGATCAGCAATGCAGGCAGCGAATCTCTTCGAAGATCGCTTTCTCGTGCGCTGATTCCTGCATCGCGAAGTCGATGAGGCACCGAATGGCCTTGTGCTCATCGGGGAGATCGTACTTCCTGGCCATGTCGCGCAGGTAGTCCATCTGAGCCGGCTTGAGTTCGATGGGGTGCGCTTCTGCGGGTGGCATGCGACGGTCTCCGGTTTGCGGTCGTGCGGATCCGTCTCGGATTATAGGGCGCGTGAATCCATTCGATGGCATCGATGCGTTCGGTTGCGCCGGGCAGACCGAACTCGCGATACACGGATTGTCGATCCTGTGATGAGCGCCTGATGCCAATGCTGGCGCGCGACGATATGCACTCTTACCAGCGTCGGCCTCGCGATGCCGTTTTTGCGCTGGAATGAGAAGAGTGGATCCAGGGCATGCACGATCCCGCCGCCAGCGCTTCGATGAGTACGCGATCACTTCGCGTCCGGTATCTCATGGGCCTCGGCATGATCGTCGGGCTGGCGGTGATCGCCGGCATTCTGCTGCATCAAGAGAATGTCAAATACAGCGAGCACCCGGCCACGATCAACATGGCGGGTCGTCAGCGCATGCTGAGCCAGCGACTCGCCAAAAATGCATTTCGGCTGGCGCCAGACTCGATCGAAACCAACGCGGATTCGATGCGCGATGCACGGCGAGAATTCATCGAGTCCATGAAACTCTGGCGATCATCGCATGAGAGCCTGAACCGCGCCGTGCGATCAACGCCGGCTGAAGATGAGCTTTCTCATCAATTGCGACAGCAATATGAAGAGCTGACGCCAGTCTTCAACCAATTCGACGTGAGCGCTCGTGCATTGATCTTGTCCCGTCCTGATGACCTGGCATCGCGGCATGCCGCGGTGCAGAGCATTGCCAAGGCTGAACGTGAGTTCCTCGGGCGCATGGATAAGATCGTTGGCCTGCACCAGCAGATTGCGCACCATGATCAGGTCAGCGTCGGCAACCAGCTTATCTTGCTTGCGATCCTCACCTTGATCGTGGCCGTATTCGAAGTGCTCTTCGTCTTCGAACCCGCGATTCGACGCGTTGGTTCCTCCCTCAGCAATGCTCGCGACGCGACCCTCGTGGCGCAGCGACTTCAGGAGGACGAGAAGGAACTCCGTCGTGACGCCGAGGAGAAGGCCACCGCGCTGAAAGAAAGCGAGAAGATCGTCGAACTTGCGATGCGAGCCGCCAACGAAGGGTTCTGGGACTGGAATATCGAGACGGGCGAGACGTTCTTCAGTGATACGTTCTACACGATGCTCGGATATGAGCCACGTGAACTGCCGATGCACGTCTCGACCTGGGAGTCACTCTGCGAACCGGATGAACTGGCCCGCGCGTACGCCGAGATCAAACGGCACCTCGATGGCGAGACGGAGGTGTACCAATGTGAGCACCGAGTGCGCACAAAATCAGGCGAACAGAAGTGGATTCTCGATGTCGGTCACGTCATCGAACGTGATGCTGATGGCAAGCCGACTCGTATGGTCGGCGTTCACATTGACATTCACGCGGCGAAGGTGACAGAGAAAGCGCTACGCGAAGCAATGGTGCAGGCCGAAGTGACACAGCGCGAACTCAGCCAGCAACGACTCGAAGTCCAGTCGATTCTCGATGCCATTCCTGCTTTCGTGTACTACAAGGACGATGAGAACACCATCCTGCGCGCCAATCGCGCGGCGGCGGAGACGATCGGCGTCACGGTGGACGACATCCGTGGGCGCAAGACCGAGGAATTCTTCCCGGCCGACGACGCAAAGAAGTACCTCCAGGATGATCAGGAAGTCATTCACAGCGAGACGCCGAAGCTCAACATCGTAGAGCCGTACGAAACCGGCGACGGTGAGCGCCGCATCATTCGAACGGATAAAGTGCCGCTGCGCGGACCAAGTGGTCAGTACGATCGATTGGTTGCGATCGCCTCGGACATCACGGATCAGGTCAAGAACGAGCAGCGATTGAAGCTTGCCATCGATTCCGCGGATGCCGGCATCTGGGACTGGAACATCCCCGCGAACACACTTGTCAGCAACGAACAATACATGCGCATGCTCGGCGAAGAGCCGATGACCGAACCGGTTGGCGTCGAGTGGTTCATGGAACGACTGCACGGGAGCGATGTCGAACAGACGTGGTGGGCCGTTGAGTCATCACACAGTGAAGGCGATCATCCGTTTCATGTGACCTTCCGGCTCCGCTGCAAGGATGGTAGTTATCGCTGGATTCAGAGTACCGGGCGCGTTGTGGAACGTGATGCGGATGGGCGGCCGATTCGCATGATCGGCCAGCACATCGACATCGATGACCGTGTCCAGATTGAGCGCGCCTTGCGCGAGTCCGAAGAACGATTCGAGCGTTGTGTCGGCGGTTCCTCCGATGGTCTGTGGGACTACGATCCGCGAAATGGCCACGTGTGGTTCGCACGACGCTTTGCCGAGTTGCTCGGGTATGACGTGATCGATCTCGAACCTCACATCGACACGTGGAGTGGTCTGTTGCATCCCGATGATCGTGAGATCGTCATCAGTCGACTCAAGTCGCACCTCGAATACCGAAAGCCGTTTGACGTTGAACACCGTATGCGGTGCAAGGATGGAAGCTATCGATGGTTCCGGGCGCGCGGGCTCGCGATCTGGGGTGCCACGGGCGAAGCCGAGCGCATGGGCGGCTCGATCAGTGATATTCACGCGCTCAAACGCACGCAGCAGGAACTCCTTGACGCGATGCACGACCTTGAATCGGCGACACGAGCCAAGAGTGAATTCCTCGCGAACATGAGTCACGAGATTCGGACGCCGATGACCGCAATTCTCGGGTATGCAGATCTGCTCGACACGACCGATGCGCAGGTTCAATCCGACGTGCAGCGCCTGGAGTCGATTCGAACCATCCGCCGAAACGGTGAGCATCTGCTCTCGATCATCAATGACATTCTCGATGTGTCGAAGATCGAAGCGGGGAAGATGGACGTCGAGTCGATCAGCGCATCGCCCGTGCAGATCATCGATGATGTCGTGTCACTGATGAGCGTTCGCGCCGAAGGCAAAGGCATCGAATTGCGGACCGAACTCAGCTCGCCGGTCCCGGCCAGCATCCGCACGGATCCGGTTCGGTTCCGGCAGATCCTGACAAACATCATCGGGAACGCGGTGAAGTTCACCGAGGTCGGTTCGGTCACGGTTCGCGTCGGATGCGATCGTGACGCGCAGCAGTTGAAGGTCGATGTCATCGATACCGGCATCGGCATGAACGACGAGCAGCTCGCACGTGTGTTTGAGGCATTCGTCCAGGCGGATACGTCCACGACCCGCAATTTCGGCGGGACCGGACTCGGGCTCCAGATTTCGCGTCGACTGTCCGAAATGCTTGGTGGTTCTCTGACCGTGACGTCAGCGTCTGAAGCCGGCAGCACGTTCACGGTGACGATCGCAACCGGTGCGCTGGACGACGTCGTGTGGGTGCAGGATGAAGATGATGCTCGTGACCTCATTGCGGAGCTCAACCGAAGCGCTGCGTCACGCGACCGTCAATTGATGCAGAGCCTGGGTACAGTGCGCATTCTGCTCGCTGAGGATGGCCCGGATAACCAGCGCCTGATCTCATTCCATCTGCAGCGCGCTGGAGCGCAGGTGCATGTCGTTGAGAATGGCGAAGATGCACTACGCGCGATTGATGAGGCTGAACACGCATTCGACGTGGTGTTGATGGATATGCAGATGCCCGTGCTTGACGGCTATGACGCGACGCGCGAACTCCGTGCCCGCGGGTCAATGCTCCCGGTGATTGCGCTCACGGCGCACGCCATGACCGGCGATCGGGCGAGGTGCCTTGATGCAGGATGCAGCGACTACTTGTCGAAGCCGATCGACGCCGGCGTCCTTATCGCCACATGTGCGAACTGGGCGATGCAGGGCCGGCAAGACGCCGCGTGAACCGTCGTCGGCACGCGATGCGTCTCTCGTCATGATGTTCGATGGTTAAATGCAAACGCGGGGCGTGCCCACCGTGACGCCCCGCGTTCGTGTGAAGGTGTGATGTCGCGAATCAGCCGGCTTCGGCTCGCGGGTGCGCCTGGTCATACGCGTCACGCATGCGCTGCGTGGACAGATGCGTATAGACCTGCGTCGTCGACAGCGACTGATGACCAAGCAGTTCCTGCACGGAGCGCAGATCGGCGCCGTTGTCGAGCAGGTGCGTGGCGAAGCTGTGACGCAGCGTGTGCGGGCTGATATCCGGATCGAGACCGGCCTGCACGAGGTACTTGCTCACCTTTCGACGCACCGATCGGGTCGACAGGCGACCGCCGTGCTTGTTGATGAACAACGGGCAGGTGCGATCGATGGTGATACCGGCACGTTCGTTCTGCGTGCGAAGCATCTCGATGTAGTGTGCGAGGGCGCGGATCGCGTGCGAGCCGAGCGGCACGAGTCGTTCCTTGCGGCCCTTCCCGCGGACGATCAGCGTCTGGCTCTGCAGATCGAGATCGCCGAGGTTGATACCAACGAGTTCGCTGACGCGAATACCCGTGGAATAGAGTGTTTCCAGAATCGCGCGGTCACGGGCGCCGAGCAGATCGGTGTCATCCGGTGCGGCAAGCAGGCGTTCGACCTGTTGCACGTCAATGGCCTTGGGCAGACGCTTGTTCTGTCGAGGCGTCCGGATGAGGGTCATCGGGTTCGACTCGATCAAGCTCTGCTTCTCTAGCCACCGGTGGAACGATCGCAGGGTCGCGATCTTGCGCGCCATCGTCGCCGCCGAGTACTGGAAGTCTTCCAGATGCGTGAGGAAGCCGCGAATCTGATCGACGTTGACGGTGAGCATGGCGTTCGTGATGGTCACCGGGCCGACGGTGCCGGCCACACCGTTGGGTGTGCCGTTGGCAGCGGGGGCGGTTCCATTCGAATGCCGGTCAAGCACGTCTTGTTCGACCGCGGTATCGATGGTGATGTTGTGCTCTTCGACGAGGTAGTCCACATACTGTCGGAGGTCGACGCCGTAGCATCGCGACGTATATGGACTGAAGTGTCGATCGTCGAGCAGGTAACTGAGAAAGGCGTCGATGATGGGCAGGTTGTCGCTCATGGCACTGATTCTTCCGATCAAGGGCCGTCTGACGGCCGCAACCTCGGGACGGATCACGTTCGCATCGGGCGAAGCGTGACGAAGGACTACATCAACGGGCCATCGGGCCGCGTCATGGTGGCCAGGTCTTCAGGATCGATCTCCTGAGCGACCTGTCGAAGCACGACGAGTACGTCTTCGTGATCAAGCGGCACGTCCGGGTTCTTGGCCAGGCGGGCCAGTTCACGGACGAGCGCACGTTCATCACCGGGATTCCACGAGAAACCCCACCGGTCGGTTCCGCGATGCAGAACCACGCGGAAGCAGGGCGCCGTGGCAGACTCGGTTGGAGACGAGGCGTGGGGGTGACTCATCGTCGGTCCTCGGTCGCGAGCGCCCGGAACCACGATGGTCCGAAGCACGCGCTAGGGCACTTCTTGAACCGGCTGATTGCGTTGCCACTCGGCGTCGAGCAACTCGGCAAGCAGTCGGAAACTCACAAACTGCGTGTACAGATCCATATTCACCAGATAGATGTCCGAGCCGTAGGCGGAGTCGAGCTCCGTGCGTCCCGCGGCGTAGAGATTCACGAGTTGCTGTGTGCGATGGTTCGCAGCGTCATAAACACCCGCGGCCTGAGCCACCGGATTGTCCGGGCCGAATGTGCCCGGCGCGGCGGTCCCGGTGGGGGCGCGAGTCAGCGTGACGGTGTTCAACTCGTTCATCCGAGCGAACACGGGACGCTGGTGCAACTGCACGGCCATGCCGAGGCGGGGTGGTTGGTACGGATCAAACGAGTTCACCGTGCCGACCACAAGTCCGTCGACGTCAAGCGTGTTCATCAGCAGGCGAGCATCGCCTACCGACGCCACGACGGCCATGTCGTGATACTGCATCGCTTTGATCACACGGTTCACCGCAATCACGTTGAGACCATCGGTCTCGGCGATGCGGTCCGCGAATATGTCAGCGATGTGCGCACCGTCGACCTCGGACACACCCGATTCATTCAGAAACGGGGCGACCGCCCAGACCTGGCTGGAGTCGTACGGCGCAACGAGGACGGTTGGATCGTCGTACGCCGGCGGCGCAAGACACCCGGCGACGATCAGCCCCGTCAGCACGATCAGGTTCAGTCGAAGACTGAACAGAGAAAGTCTGGCGCGCATAGTCTGTCCACTTGTCATGGCATCCTGCCGAAGCGATGAGCTCCGCTCATCGGGTTTGGTGCCGACGCAATCCATCACGTCAGCGGAATGGCGCAGTGATCCGTTGAGATCACTGATCCTGCGAAGGCGCGGGCTCTGACTCGACATGAACGATCTGCGAATCAGGACCCGTGATGTTCGTGACGCGGCCTGTGCTCACGCCCCAGATGTTGTCCACGCCGGAACGATTCGACACGAAGTACACCGTGCCGTCGTTGCCCCAT
>JBCCFX010000137.1:0-11739 GCA_039029515.1 Planctomycetota bacterium | reverse complement strand
TTGTTTTCCACCTTGGCGTGGCGGCAGCCAGTACGGCTGCGAAGACGACTTCGCACGCGCGACTTTCAAAATTCCACGGATTCCACGACGAAAATCTGCTCAGGAAGGTACGCTACGCACGGCTGCACGTTGCAATGATTCGTACGTGCATGGTTCACACGTCTATTTTTTTGGCTCCGACTGTAGGCATGAATCATGAATGGGTATGCTTGGGTGCAGGCATCATGTGATGTGTCAGGACTTCATGGTACATGGACCACTACATGTAGTGCAGCTATTCATCTATTACAGGATACTGAAAACCGTTTGTCACATGCACTGCATTGTACTTCAACGTATGAACATCATGCATATCAGGGAGTCGTAAATGCCATGATCGTTTTTTGTTCAACACCGTACACTGTGGTTAAACGCATGCGCTGCTGAAAAAAACGGAGTTTGTTGCCCTTCGCTTCGGCTTCGTTTTCTTCGCTGTCGTTTCATCAAGTTTTGCACATAATTATGTGCCTCCGAGGCGCACGGCAAATTTTGATGATGAAGTTTTTAGTTTGATGATCTTGCGCGCAAATGCATTGTGCAACATGCCGCGAAGACCTTGCGGTGCTGCCCGGATGATTAGCATGGGCATATGCAGCTAGCAGCTGATCATCGGTTTTACTTCTAGCGCGTTCCCTTCCACGCAGCATGCAAATGAGACCGGGAAGATTTGAGGAGAAACCAGAGAGAGGTTCATGCACCAAACGCGGCTCACTTACTTTTAGCTCCGCCATAATCACGGCTTCTCAGCTGGCAGACCGAGATCTGGACTGGAGACTGGAGACTTGCTGGTTCTGGACTTGCCTAGCAAATTAGGGCCTTGGGGTAGATTCTACGACTGGTGGAGATTCCGCCGCTTGAGCAACACAACCGTATTCTGAGAGAACTGGATTTGTGCACGACTAGACGGGTGGCGGAAATGGCTAAAGTGAATCTTTGCAGGTTGTTTTTGAGGGCCTTGCCTGGTAGAGATCAACGGTGCATCTGTTTTCTGTTTTCTGCCTTCGCAAGCAAGAACACAGCAGGAAAAGCTCTGTACGTCAATATATCGGTATCCTGTCTGACATTGCACATCACGTGCTAGTCCTTCGAAGACTGCCATTGTAGCAAATTCTGCAGCACACGTGATATCACTTCAAAGTCTCGTATGCGTGTTAGTACTGTAACGTGCGGGAACGGTTGTGACATGTGGTTGTCTGGACCTTACCTCGGCAGCCCGAGCCGAGAGACGGACTCCCGGCACGGCGCGGACGGAGCTGGACTCGACTCGCGCGCGGCACGGTCGATCTGCCCGACTGTGACCGCCATCTGTTCTCCTGGATCAGCAGTTACTATAGCAAACCATGCTGGACCCTGTCCGGCGAAGGTTGTTGGGTCTCATCCGGCTGCTGAATGAGGATCGTCACGAAGATGCGAACGCGCTGCGCGACGGGCGAGACGCATCACTTTCAACGCGTGAACAGGCGATGATCGAATACGCCATCGCACTGACCACGTCTCCGGGCTCGATGACATCCGATCACGTGGACGCGTTACGGACCGCTGGCCTTGATGATCGTGCGATTCACGATCTCGCGCAGGCGATCGGGTACTTCTGCTACGTGAATCGAATTGTGCTTGGGCTCGGCGTGAGTCTGGATGGCGAGTCGCTCACGCCCGGGCAATGGCCGAACGCCGAGGCGTGATTACTGATCGAAGCCGGGCATGACATCGATGGGAATCCATCGATCTCGCTCGCCGGTGTATTCGATTGTGCGATCCAGCGGATAGTCGCGTTCATCGACCCGAACAGTGTGTGCGATGCCGAACGTCGGTTCGTGACGGAAATAATGATGGCCTTGTGCGGTGCCCATGTAGTACATGCCGGGCAGATCTTCCCGTTCGGTGACACCAACGGGGTTGGCAAGGTCTTCAAGTTCGGTCAACGTCAGCGTGTCGGCGCATGAGACCATCATGAGACCGGCAAGGATCAGCACACAGGTTCGCATGGCCGGATTGTACACCGCAACCGCGACGTGTCAGGCGGCATCGCGCTCTGGCATACCGCACGCGAAGCAGTGCGGCAGGAGATCGCGCCAGGTAATGATGCCTCGCAGACGTCGATCACGCGAGATCACCGGCAGGCACGTCACGTTTTCGTTGATGAAGAGCTGCGTCGCGGTATCGACCGGCATGTCTTCATCGGCACAGATTGGTTGACGGTGCATGATCTGATGCGCTCGTCGTTTGAGCGTATTGAGATCCTGCGATCGTTCCATGGACTGCCGGCCCACGAACGGGCTGATGTTCTTCAGCAGATCACGATCGGAAATGACGCCGACGACCTTGCCATCGTCCATCACCACGATGTGATGGAAGTTGGACTCGTTGAAGATCTCATGGATGCGTGCAAGCGAGTCGTCCATATGCACGGAGACGACCGCGCGGGTCATGATGTCTTTGAGCAGCATCGGGAAGGTTCCTTTCGCGGGTCGGGGCGAGGGATCCTTCGCATCATCGGCAGGATGGATATAGGACTTGTCGTCCAATGGACGAAATTGGAACCGGCGGCCGCCCACCAGGGTTCCGGCCGCCGGAGCAATGACGTTATGGCGTCATGTCGCTGGTCTTCAGCCCGGGTTCGGGCCGGCGGCTCGGACCGCATCGGTGATGTCGTACTGGCCATCGTTCTGACGGAAGAGCGTCGCGAGGTGCTTTGCCTTCTCGTCGTAGGCAGCCTGATCCGCCCATGTGTCGCGCGGGTTGAGCACGGTATCGGGGACGTTCGGCGCGCTGGTCGGCATGTGAAGCCCGAAGATCGGGTGTTCCTGGAATGACACATTGCGCAGCGAGCCATCAAGGATCGCCGTCACGAACGCTCGCGTGTACGAGAGCTTGAAGCGTTCACCGACACCGAACGGCCCGCCGGTCCAACCGGTGTTGAGCAGCCAGACGTCGGCATCCTGTTCCTGAATGTGTCGCGCGAGCCATTCCGCGTACACCATCGGCGGACGCGGGAGGAACGGACCGCCGAAGCACGGGCTGAAGCTGGCGGTCGGTTCGGACACGCCCTTCTCGGTGCCTGCAAGCTTCGCGGTGTATCCGTTGATGAAGTAGTACATCGCCTGTTCGCGCGTGAGCTTGCTCACGGGCGGCAGCACGCCGAATGCATCGGCGGCGAGGAACAACACGTTCTTCGGATGCGCGGCGACGGAGGGCATGACCGCACTCGGAATGTACGACACCGGATACGTCACGCGCGTGTTTTCAGTCTTCGTGGCGTCGTCGTAATCGGGAATACGCGTCGAATCATCGAGCACGCAGTTCTCGAGAACGGAGCCGAACTTGATCGCGTTCCAGATCTGCGGCTCGGTCTCTTCGGTCAGCTTGATGCACTTGGCATAACAGCCACCTTCAATGTTGAAGACGCCGGCGTTGGACCAGCCATGTTCATCATCGCCGACGAGCGGTCGATTCGGGTCGGCGGACAGCGTGGTCTTGCCCGTGCCGGACAAGCCGAAGAACAACGCGACGTTGCTCGGATCCTTGTCGTCCACGTTGCACGAACAGTGCATCGGAAAGACATCCATGTCCGGCAGGTCGTAGTTCATTGCGTAGAAGATCGACTTCTTGATCTCACCTGCGTAACGCGTCCCGAAGATGATCACCTTCCGCTGTTCGAGCGACTGAATGATGCCAGCGGAACTGCGAAGGCCGAACGACTCGTAATCTTCGACGGAGAAATTGCACGCGTTGATGATCGTCCAGTCAGGATCAAAGTCCGCAAGTGCATTGTCGTCGGCATTGATGAACAACGTCTTTGCGAAGAGGTTGTGCCATGCTTCTTCCGTGACAACGGAGACTCGAAGTCGATACGACGGATCAGCGCCAGCAAAACCGTCGAAGCGGTACAAGTCTTCCTTCGTCGCCATGTAGTCGCGGACCATCGATTCGAGCCGCGCGAAGTTCTCGGGGGTGATCGACTGGTTGACAGCGCCCCAGTCAATGTTGTCGTGCACGCCCGGCGTGTCTTCGAGGAACTTGTCTTTGGGGCTTCGGCCGGTCGCGGGTCGCGTGTCGACACTCAACGCGCCATTGGCGGCAAGTTCACCTTCGCCGCGAAGGATGGCAAGCTCGACCAGACGTGCGCTGGACAGATTGCGATGGATCGTGCTGTTGCCGAAGGTCAGTGTCGATGCCGATGCCGTGGTCATTGCTCACCCGCCAATGATGTGGTGTGTGGTTCCGACCCCCCGGTCGATCATCGCGCCGGCGTTCCGCAGGCCGTTGGCGCGAAGGGGCCAAGTATAGCGATGGCTTGACGTTGCTCCTACCGCCTCGCGCCCGTTTTTCCCCGTGATTGCGTGGTTCGGCTTTGACCGAATTCACCCATCTCGCTATATCATCCCTGTGTTCACGGTGACGGCCAGCCCGACACCGTCGACACCCGATGGCGGCTGTAGCTCAGTTGGTTAGAGCACCTGATTGTGGTTCAGGAAGTCGGGGGTTCGAGTCCCCTCAGCCGCCCTTTTCCGTGACCGACGCCCACATTCGCCCGCATTCCGGGCATTGTTCACCTGGCGACGGCCCCTTTGGATACCCACACCGCTCACATCGTGTCGCTCGAAAGGCCTTCCGCCGACGCCGGGTCAGCGCGATGTACGCCATCGGACCGCTGAGCCAGACCAGCGCTGCTCCGCCAAAAAGCAGCGTGAGGAACGAGCCGGTGTTGCAGTAGCAGTCGGTCCGTCGTCGCACCATCGCATCGATGGGCAGAATGACGATCCACTCGATGGCGGTCCCGCCGATCAGAACGCCCACAACGCGACCGACGGCGGTGTCCGACCAGCGATCCCGCACAAAGACCACGAGCGCACATCCCCACAGGAGCCAGTTCACCACGAGCAGGAGTCCTGCAAGCGAGACGCACACTGGATTCTCCATCACGTTCGTGGTGTCAAACGCGAGGATCGCGATGAGCTCCGACAAGCCGAGCAGGCCCACGATCACCACGATGCCGCCGACAAAAGCCCCGCTGATCAACGTGAAGAACAACGAGCGACCACGTGCCGCGCGCGGCGGTTTAGGCGATCGAACCGGCAGGAGAAACAACGCCTGGGTCACCAGCATGATCAACGCGATGATGAACTGATACAGCCACCAGACCGGTTCACGGGCAAGCTCAACGAGGACATCGATGTAGCCGGTGATTCGGTAGTCATGATCACCCACCGCGGCGAGCACCAGCGTCTGCACCAGCATGAGCGCGGCGAGATAGCCGAAAGCAAGGAGGATCAGCGGGAGTCTCACGCGCGGCATACTCACGTTTACAATGATCGTCGATGCGAGTCGCCGTCGTCCAACATGACATCGTCTGGGAAGACAAAGCTGCCAACCATGCCACCGTTGAGGCGATGCTGGATGAGGCCGATCTGCCGGCAGGAACGCTGGTCGTGCTGCCCGAGCTTGGCGATACCGGCTTCAGCTTCAATCTCGACACGATCGTCGATGACGCGTCGTTGAGCTGGGGCATGGACCAGGCACGTGCGCGGGGCATCTGGCTGCAGATCGGTTATGCAATACGCGGTTCCGATCAACGCGGCCGGAATTGTGCATCGATTGTCAATCCCGACGGCAAGGTCGCCTGCACCTACGAGAAGGTCCATCCGTTCAGCTTCGGTCGAGAGGCCGAGTTCTTCTCCGGCGGTGAACATCTGGCGATGCATGCCTGTGGCGAGCTGATGGTCGCACCGATGATCTGTTACGACCTGCGATTCCCCGAAGTCTGGCGAATCGCGGCGATCGCCGGCGCGGAATGCATGACCATCGGTGCAAGCTGGCCCGATGCTCGGCAGCAGCACTGGCGAGCACTGTTGATTGCTCGGGCGATCGAGAATCAGGCATTCATCGTCGCGGTCAATCGAGTCGGGCGCGATCCACATCTCGGATATGCAGGCGGATCGATGATCATCTCACCGATGGGTGATGTGCTCGCGGAAGGTAAGGATCAACCGACCGTGCTGTCCGCGGATCTCGATGTCGAATCGTTGCGAACGTGGCGATCGCGGTTTCCGGCCCTTCAGGACGCGATGCCGGACCTTCTCGGGGCGATTCCGATCCGAGATCATGCTGCATCCATCGACAACTCGTCCCCTTCCTGACATTGAGGATTGGCAGTGCCGCGCGCGGTCTCTACACTCGGGTTTGACGCCGCTTGTGGAGGGAAGACCCGCGTGCCGCCGACATCGATCACGCAATCACGTCGTATTCGTGGCCTGGATGAGATCCGGCGGCGTTTCTTCATTGCCGGAGATACCGCGCAACGCTACGACGTCGCGTTTGCCGAGGTCGTGGAACATCTGTGGCGGGCGCGTCGACGTCGTCCCAGACTTCGCCTTCGCGCGGTGGTCTTCGTGGATGACCTGATTCACTCGGTCGCGTTGCGGCGCGAGCATGCACGGGCATGGGAAGACCTTGATGCGCGGTACACGATGCCGCTTGTGCATCGATGTGTTCCGCTGCTCGACGATGCCGCCGCGTCGCTGCACGTCCGCCAGATCATGCATCGTCTTCGTCAGCCGACGAAGGCCAACGATCCGAACAACGCCTGGTATTCGTACGTGGGCACGCAGCCGCTCGGGTTGTGGCTCACCGAGCGCGTGATCGGAGCGATGCCGCGTGTCGACACCTGGCGGTTCGGACCGCTTCACGAGACACCGATCCCGCTTCGTCTGGAGCCGGCATCGATGAGTTTCGTGTTACCGGGCGTCGAGAAGGCGTGACGTGCCGAAAGCACCCTGCCGTCGCTTGACACCTCTCCGTTAGAATCTACGCTGTTCGGTCCCGACCTGTCGGGACGATTCGGCGGGATAGCTCAGCCTGGTAGAGCACCGCATTGAAAATGCGGGTGTCGCCGGTTCAAATCCGGCTCTCGCCACTTGAACAATGCCTCCACCAGCCGGTGGAGGCGTTTTTCGATCAAAGCAGTTCATCAATTCAATTCGGTGATCCACGCGGTGCTGACGCTCCAGTGAACCGAGGCGCTTCACTCGTCTTCGCAGATGCCGAACGAGTTGATGATGCGGAGCAGGTCGTCGATGTTCACGACGCCATTCCCGAAGCCCAGCGGCTCAACATCTTCCGGGCAGCCATCGCACGGCGCGCCGAATGCGTTGATGATGGCAAGCAGGTCATCGACGTTCACCACGCCGTTGCCATACGTTCCATCGCCATTGTCAGGCGCGACGTCACCCGGGCAATCCGGGAGGAACGAGCAATCCGGATACAGCGACACGAACTTCTCGGTGACCAGGCCGGCATCATCGGTCACGGTCAGCTTGAAGACGTACCAATATTCATCGACTTCCTCGCAGCCAAGCGCCTCGAATGTCTCCGACATCGAACACACGGCGTTGGGAATGCCGGGATGATTGTGATCATTGTGATGCAGAATCGTCTGCCATTCGCAGGTGTACTCACCAACGCTGTGTTCAGCGTCGACAATCGTCGCCTGCAGCGACACGTTGACATCACCATCGAACAGGCTGTACAACGCTCCGTCAATCGGACTGTCAATCGTCACCATGGGCGGCGTGTTGTTGACTGAGATCAGCATCGTTTCGGTGACGACTTCACCACCCACATCTGTCACCGTCAGCACGACCGAATATGAGATCGGGTTGCTGTCCGGCGCCATGAACGTGTGCTGCGGCGCGGCTTCGGTTGAGATCGGCGTACCATCGCCAAAATCCCACTCAAACGCCAAAGGTTCATCTTCCGGATCAATCGTGCCGCTCGCATCAAACTGCACGGTCAATGGACCGGCGCCATACTGCTTGTCGGACGTCACACTGAGCACCGGCGGCTGATTGCCCGCCACGTACCGCATCCGTCGAATCGTGTCGGGATAGCGAATGTAGTACAGCGAACCGTCGACCGGGCTGAATCGCATGTAGACATGCGTGTGGAGATTGGCGGCGAACTGCTCAACCGACACGAGTTCATCCTGCGCATCGAATTCCGCCGCACGCATCCAGTTCAACGAGTAGTCCGCGAAGAAATACTTGCCGTGATATTCCACCGGGAAGCTGATGGGCGGACAGAAGTCACCACCGATCACCGCGTTGCCGCCGAACGGCGAACCTGTTGCGGGCGATCCCGGTTCACCGAGGATGACCTCGGCCGGTTCGCCGTCAACAAACGTGCCGACGCGTGCCGGCGCAGCGTTGTGACCGATCTCCAGCGCGGGGCGATGATGCACAAAGGTCGGGACCGAAGACGGCAATTGTTGACCGGCATCACACGGATTTGGGAATGAACCGACGCCGGACTCCGTCGCCTGAACGATGAGTTCACGGAACTTCAGGAACTCCTGCGTACAGGTCACGCCATCAAAGAGCGGGTTTGGTACATCCTCATTCAGTACGTTGGCGTTCGCGAACACATCGCGGTGCACAAGGCCTTCGAAGATCGGCCACCCGCAGTTGAGACCGCCGGTCGGAATGGCGTTGATCTCTTCGTACGCGTTATTGCCGACCTCGCCGAGATAGATGGTGCCCGGATCGGCGTCGGCAGGATTGCTGCTGCCAGTGCCCGGGCGCAGCGTGCCGCGGTACGGCATGCGGAAACCGAGCGTCCAGACGCGCGAGCGCGCTGCCCGCGGCTCAGCCGGGTCGTAGAACGGATTCGATGACACGCCTTCGCCGTTCGTCCGATCGATGCGGATCACTTTTCCTGCCAGCGAATCGTGCATCTGCGCGCGAAGCGAACCGACATCTTCCGCGGGTCGAATCAGGTTGTCAGCGATGGCGCCGGCGGCATAACTGCCGATCACATCGCCGCCCATGTCGTTGGTATTGAATGAGCCGCTATCTCCGCACGTGACCAGCAGCGTCCCGTCTTCACCGAAGAACATCGAACCGATGCCGTGAAACGGTGCGACGACCGGGAAGCCATCCGTTGGCGTTGCGCCGAGCAGAATCGTACGACTCGCAGGGTCGACTTCGGTGTAATTCAGTTCAGGCCGCAACGTATACCGCGTGATACGCGCGAACGTCGCTCGGCTGTAAGCGTTACCGTTAGGGTTGTACTCCGGCGTGCCGAAGTTTTCGTGGTAATACCAGTCGACCTGGTAGAGGAGATACATGTAGCCGTTCGACGCGAAGTCCGGGTCGAACACGACGTCCATGAGTCCGCGGTCGATGGAGCTTTCGATTTCCTCGCTGAGATCGATCATCGGATCGTGCGCGCGATTGCCTTCGGTGTCGACCAGCCAGATTCGCCCCGCACGCTCGAAGATCACCATGCGTCCATCCGGCATGAAGTTGATGCCGACCGCAAAGTTCCAGTCTGTGCTGAACGTCTCGTCGACAAAGCCGGACGGGACCGCAACGGGACCGCCCGCGAGCACCGTCTCATCAGAGTGCGCTCGGATTCCTGGTTTGTCATGACCCATCGCGGCCGTCGACAGCATTGCCATCACGGCCAAAAGTCCCGGCAGGTTCTTGAACCTCACGTATCCGTTCTCCTCGTGGCACCTCGCCCACTCTATTCGATGCGACAACGACCGCTCAGGCAAGGGCGGAGTCGAAGGAACAGGTGATGTTTGGTTATCGGCGTGCGTCGATGAATCGACGGCTCGGCGCGGAATCGCCAAGGTCATCCGCCTTCAGACCCGTGATCGGGTAATGTCGAGCAAGGGCCTGCCCGAGTGCTTCGGGATCCGCAAGTACGAAATATGCGGGGACGCCAAGGATGTTGTTGGCGAATCGAAGGGCTCGACGCAGATTCGCCTGAGTGGTCACCAGGACCAGTTCCGTCCCGTCGAACCGCATGGGAATCAGGCCGAATTGCCATGCCTGACGTCGACTGACGAGCTCGAGCGTCTCGAAGTCCACGTACTCGGTCGCCGGATCCACGGTGCGGGTCAGCTGGGCGTACTGGTCCGCCCAGGCGTTCTCGATCACGTCGGGCGCGACGCTGAATCGACGCTCGCAGATCAGACCGAGCGGTTCGCCTGATCGAGCCTGCTCCAGCAGGGCCGCTTCGATCTGGTCCTGAGACATGACGCCAGCCTGAACCAGTAGTTGTCCGAGTTGGACGATCATTCGTGAGCACCCTCCTTGCGTGGCACTTTCGCTATCGACACGCCACAAGGCCCGTATGCACATGAATTTACGGGCCGAGGCGTTCCTGGCCCGCGTTGACACGCCCTACACCGGCTGGTGGGTCCGGGCAGGGTTGACGGGCCGTCCGGTCTCGGCCGACGACGAGGAACAATCACCCGCCGTCACACCGATTTTCGGACGACCATGGCAAGGAGGGGAAGACAGGAAAGCCGGGCAACCGGATCGTGTGCACTTTCCCACACAAATCACCGAGATCACACTGCCGCCGCCAGGCTTCCTGGCGTATCCTTCTGTCGGTAGCGGACTTGCGTTACCAGGCCATGGTTCTATTGATGCCCGGTCGGTCATCGTGTCCATGGGTCGATCCGAGAAGAGAGACTACCGACCTGGAGAAGATGAGAGTGAGACCTCAAAGAATGATGTGGTCGGCGTGCGCCGTCGCGGGCCTTCTCGCGCCCACCGTGCACGCTGGCATGGCCGGCTATTCATGGTCGCGCCCCGAAAGCGTGACGTATGACCCCGCCCTCTCCGGACCGTTCAGCTACAACACCGGCGAAGCTGGGGTCAATGACATGGCGGGCGTGATCCATTCGATGGAAACGTCCTTCGACACCGCGTCCGATACGTTCTCGTATTCGGTCACCTTCGACGGGCAGCCCGGGACGACCACGTTCCACGAAACGACTGGCTTCTGGCTCGTCGTCAGCGACGGCGGCATGCCTTCGACGCTTGGCGGACAAACCGCGCAGTTCTTCTTCGATGCGTCCGGCGATTCGCCGGTCCTCAGCGCGTACGCCTACAACGGCGGCGGCGGTGGTCAGACCCTGAGCTGGCTCGATGGGTCTGGTACCTATCCGGGACTTCAGAATCCCGACCAGATCTTCTCGTCGATCAACGATCCAATGGGCGACATCGTGAACGAGATCAACGTCGACACCAATGATGGCCTGCTCACCATGAGCTTCTCCATCGACGCCGACATCATCAACGAACATTCGCCGGCCTTCCCCAACCTCGACGGAAATCCGTGGGAAGGGGTTGGCTTCACGGACACGCTTGGCATCTGGATGCATCCGGTGACCAACGTTGACTCCGTCTACGGCACCGATGGCTACCTCGACGAATTCGACTTCGCTCGTCACGGCTGGTGGGATGGCGAGATGCTCGCCACCGTCGAGTCACCGGTTCCAGCGCCGGGCGCGCTCGCCCTGATGGCGCTCGCCGCCGGTCGACATCGGCGTCGACGCAACTGATCCAATCGCAGTCTCACTCCATGCACACGACAACGACCCTCTCACATGAGAGGGTCGTTGTATGTTTGATCAACTGTCATCTCGGCTCAACCGACGAGTGCGTCAGGATTCAAGCCGCGCAGATCATCGACGACGAAGACGCCATCCTGCCGTACGAGTTCACCGTCGAAGTGCATGGTGCCGCCACCGCATTCGGGACGCTGGATCAGGACGAGATCCCAGTGAATCTCCGATCGATTGCCGTTATCCGCGTCTTCATAGGCCTGGCCGGGCGTGAAGTGAATGGACCCTGCCACCTTCTCATCGAAGAGGATGTCCTTCATTGCTCGCTCGATGAACGGATT
>JBCCFX010000136.1:0-11817 GCA_039029515.1 Planctomycetota bacterium | reverse complement strand
GCCAACAGCCAACAGCCAACAGCCAACAGCCAACAGCCAACAGCCAACAGCCAACAGCCAACAGCCAACAGCCAACCGCCAAAGGCCCATCGCCCAAGGCCTTTCCCATTGACCCCTTAGAGGCCCTTTGGTACCCTGCTCGACTTGGTTTCGGCCTGCCTGAGGGCGGTCCGGACGCCCATACAACAAGGGGAAGCACTGTGGCGAGGAACACGTCCATCGCGGTCGTTGGATGCGGCGGCTGGGGCAAGAACATCGTCCGCACCATGGTCGGCACCGGCCGTCTTGGAGCGGTCATTGACCCGTCGACCGATGGTCAGGCTCGCGCTCGCGAACTCGCCCCGGATGTGCCGGTCCACGCTGACCTCGAGCCGGTCCTTCGCGATCCCGCCATCGGTGCGGTCATGATCGCGACGCCCGCCGAAACCCACTTCGAACTCGCCTGCCGAGCCATCGCCGCCGGCAAGGATGTCTTCGTCGAGAAGCCGCTCACGACGCGCCTCGATGAAGCCCGCGAACTCGTTCGACGCGCTGACGACGCCGGCACCGTCCTTATGGTCGGCCACCTGCTCGAGTATCACCCCGCGATCCTGAAACTTCAGGAACTCATCCGCGATGGCGAGCTCGGCACCATCCGCTACGTCACGTCGAACCGGCTGAACCTCGGCAAGATCCGAACCGAAGAGAACGCACTCTGGTCGTTCGCGCCGCATGACATCTCCGTCATCCTGCGCCTCGTCGATGCGATGCCCTGCGAAGTCGTTGCCACCGGCGGCTCGTACATCACGCCGAACATCGCCGACGTCACCGTCACCCAGATGCTGTTCGACAACGGCACGCGCTGTCACATCTTTGTGTCATGGCTGCATCCGTTCAAGGAACAGAAGCTCGTGGTCGTCGGCTCGAAGAAGATGGCGAGCTTTTGCGATGTGTCCAAGGAGCTCGTGCTCTACGATCAGCACGTCGACTGGAACGAAGGTCAGCCGATTCCGGTGCGGGGCGAAGGCACGCCGGTTGAGTTCGATTCGCTCTCGCCGCTCGAAGCCGAGTGCAATCATTTCATCCACTGCGTCGACACCCGCAAGCGTCCGCGCACCGACGGCGTGAACGGCTTGCGCATTCTTGAGCTGCTGCACGCGGCGCAGCGTTCGCTCGTGACGAACGGTCACCCGGTGCCGATCACGATGTCGCGCGACCTCGAAGTCCGCACCGATGCGCCGATCATCGAGACCGTTCCGCTTGCACGCGAGGCATCACATGCCAACGTATGACCCGGACATGTATCCGAACGTGTTCATTCACGAATCGTCATACGTTGACGAACCGTGCACGATCGGCGAAGGCACGAAGATCTGGCACTTCAGCCACGTCATGCCGAACTGCACGATCGGGCGCAAGTGCAACCTTGGTCAGAACGTCGTGGTGTCACCGAACGTGACGCTCGGCGACAATGTGAAGGTGCAGAACAACGTTTCGATCTACACCGGCGTGGAGCTGGAAGACGATGTCTTCTGCGGCCCGTCAATGGTGTTCACGAACGTGGTCAATCCGCGCAGCGAGATCCCGCGGCGCGATGAGTACAAGAAGACGATCGTCCGCAAGGGCGCATCGATCGGTGCGAACAGCACCATCGTGTGCGGCGTGGAAATCGGAGCATTCGCCTTCATCGCCGCTGGCGCCGTCGTCACCCGCGATGTCCCCGCCTATGCTCTGATGGCAGGCGTTCCCGCCCGCCGAATCGGCTGGGTTTCCCGCTCCGGGTACACTCTGCCTGCCGAAGGTGACCGCACCAACATCCGCTGCAAGTCCGGCAGCATTTACCGCGAGGAGAACGGCATCCTCACGCCCATCAAGGAAGTGGAAGATGAGCACGCACATCACGGTTCCCCTGCTTGACCTGAAGGCCCAGTACGACGCCATTCGCGATGAGATCGAACCGGTCGTTCGCGAAGTGATCGAAAGCCAATGGTTCATCATGGGTCCGAACATCAACGCGCTCGAAGAAGACGTCGCGCGATACTGTCACGCCGAGCACGCCGTTGGATGTGCATCAGGTTCGGATGCGATTCTGCTCGCGCTGATGGCGCTTGGCGTCGGACCCGGCGATGAGGTCATCGTCCCGACGTACACGTTCTTCTCCACCGCAGGCTCCGTGCATCGCCTCGGTGCCAAGCCGGTCTTCGCGGACATCGATCCCGTCACCTATAACGTGACGGCAGACACGATTCGTCAGGCCGCAGGATGCTGCAAGAACCTGAAGGCCATCATGCCGGTGCACCTGTTCGGCCAGATGGTCGACATGCCGAGCATGATCGCGCTGGGCAAGGAACTCGGCGTGCCGGTGATTGAAGATGCTGCACAGGCCATCGGCAGCCGCGATGCATCCGGCGCCTGGGCAGGGCAGACCGGCGACATCGGTTGCTTCAGCTTCTTCCCGTCGAAGAACCTTGGCGCGTTCGGTGATGGTGGCATCTGCACCACGAACAACGACTCGTACGCTGAAGTCATGGCAATGCTCCGCAATCACGGTGGCAAGCCGAAGTACTACCACCGCATCGTCGGCCTGAACTCGCGACTCGATGCGATGCACGCCGCTGTGCTCCGCGTGAAACTTCCGTATCTCGATGGCTGGACGGAAGGTCGACAGAAGAACGCCGCGTTCTATGACAAGGCATTTGCCGACGCTGGCGCCAAGACCTCAGCGACACCGCTGCACGAAGGCGGACTTCCGATTCGCACACCTGAGCCGGCACCGGCTGGCGCGCGGCACATCTACAACCAGTACGTGATCCGCGTGCCGGAAGCGATCCGCGACGAACTTCGTGCGCATCTCGGTGAAAAGAAGATCGGCAACGAGGTCTACTATCCGGTGCCACTGCACCGTCAGGACTGCTTCGCCGATCTTGGCTATACCGAAGGCGCACTCCCGCTGGCAGAGCAGGCCGCGAAGGAAACTATCGCAATCCCGATCTATCCGGAATGCACCGACGAACAGAAGAAGTACGTCGTCGACACGATCGTGGCGTACGTCAATGCTCACGCGACGGTGACGGCCTGAAGCTCGCGCCACGGCGCCATGATTCGTGCTGGAGGATTCCATGCGCATCCTCCAGGTGAACGATTATCCGTTGGATCACGCTGCCGCGGGTGGCGCGGAACGTCATGTCGATCATGCGACACGGTTATTGCGTGATCGCGGCCATGACGTGCATTCGTTCACGATCGCGGACGTCGGCGGGCCAGCGCGAAACGCACGTCGGTATATCGACAACTCGATCGCGCGAGATGCGCTGTGTCGACGCCTCCACGAATTCCATCCGGACATCGTGCACATCCACAACATCTACCATGAACTCTCACCGGGCATCATGGCGACCTTGCAGCGATGCCGGCACACGATTCCGTTCGGCACCATCATGACGGCGCACGATGCGCATCTCGTCTGCCCGAATGCCGCGTTATGTGTGGCAGATGGCGATCGACTTCGCGGTATTGGTTGGCGCACCGGAGCGCTCGCGCCACCATCCATCTGGGCCGGACCATGGGATCATCGCGGCGCTCTGTATTCGTGGCTCAAGCGCGTGCAGCACATCTGGAACTATCGTCTGCACGGTCGGCATCGTGTGCCCGATGCGGTCATCTGTCCCAGCCGGTTCCTCACTGCACTCCTGACAACGCGTGGCGTTCGAGCGAAATATCTTCCGCACCCGATCTCATCTTCCCGCATCGAAACCAGACGATCTGATGATGGCCCGCTTCGAGTGATCTGCGTCGGTCGATTGGCACCGGAGAAGGGCGTGCTGGAGTTGCTTCGGTCGTGGCCGGCGCCGCACGGCGTGACGCTGGAGATCATCGGCGACGGTCCGGATGCCGATGCGTGTCGACAGTGCATCGAGCATCGTGCGATGTCAGACTGTGTATCGATGTCCGGCGCGCTGCCGCACGCGAAGACAAGAAAGCGCATTGCGAAAGCCCATGTGCTGATCGTGCCGAGTGTGTGCCATGAGAACGCACCGCTGGTGATCTACGAAGCACTGGCTCATGGCACAAACGTCTTACTGTCTGACCGTGGCGGCTTGCCTGAAGTCATCCGCGATACATCGGTCGGCACCTTGTTTGAACCGGACGACCATGACACCCTGACGAAAGCGCTGGCGGCATTTCAGAAGCAGCGAGCCGATGGCACACTGAATGCCTTCGATATCGATTCAGTCTGGCGTGAGCGTTGTGATGAACGCTGGTGTGACACGCTGATCGGTGTCTACGCTGATGCGATCAACGCCCGGCGGCTGCACCATTGGCCGGACACAGCGCCGGCATGAAGATTCTCCTTGTCAGCCCGTATTTCCCGCCGTTGAATGCTGTCGCATCGCGTCGCGTGTACACCTTTGCACGCACCTGGGCCGACGCTGGCCATGATGTCACCGTGTTGACGACAACCAAGCGTGACGATCAGGTTGGCATGGAACGCTCGACCGCCGGTATGAACATCATTGACACGTCGCTGCGCACGCCGGCGTTCTTGCGTCGTGTCCGCGCCTCCGCGATTGGTCAGGTCTCTGATACAACGCCCGCGCCGCACAAGGCCGGTTTGAAACAGCGATTGCGCGCCTGGACTCAGTCTCGCGGCGTGTACAGCAGCGTGCGCATGCCGGATCTGACGGATTTCTGGGTGAACGGCGCGATTGATGCCGCGACGTCTGCCGCGCATAGGCCTTGGGATGTGGTCGTGAGTTCATCCGGTCCGTACACCGCGCATCGGGTGGCGCATGCGATTCGTGCGCAGGATGGTTCTCGCACGTGGGTCGCGGACTTTCGCGATCTCTGGACGCAGAACCACGCGCGCCGTGGCGTGTTCCCATTTACGCTGCGCGAGCGCATGCTGGAACGTCAGATGTTCGCATGTGTTGACGGCATGACGACCGTTAGCGAAGGGTTGGCGCAGACGTTACGGCAACGGACGCGTGCGCCGATTGAAGTGATCTACAACGGATACGAGGAGTCTGCGCATCGCACGCTCGAGGACGCGCGGGTGCTGCCCGCTGATGGGCTGAAGCGGCTTGTGTACACCGGGACGTGGTACCCGGATGGTCAGCAGGTGCAGCCGTTCTTTGATGCCTGGCGTGCGTTGATAGCTGATGAACCGAGTGTGGCACGCGCGATTCGCCTTGTTGTTGCAGGGCAGGATGGTCGAGCATGGATGGCGATTGCCGAGCAGAACGGGCTCGCAGACATGGTGGAACATCACGGTGAGCTCGATGGCGCCGCTGCATTGCGCATGCAGCGCGATGCGGATGCGCTGCTCTTGCTTGACTGGCATGATGCATCGCGCGGCGTACTGACCGGGAAAATATTCGATTACCTCAGGCAGACGGCGCCGATCCTCACGATCGGGGGCGAAACCGGTTCGCCGATCGGCTCGATCATTGAAGCAGCGGGGCGAGGTCTCGTGCTTGGTCATGATGTGCCGCGCATCGCCGACGTGCTGCAGACGATGGTCAACGCGCCGGCGGATATTCACACCGAGCCGGTGGACGCGGTGATTCAGTCATATGATGGTGAACACCAGGCGCAGCGTATGCTCGATATGCTGATGACGCTTACAGCGGATGCAGCTGGAACCGATCCTGTCGATCCGGATCACGCGTGACGCGCACGATCGGATTGCCCGGCTCGTGATCCAGCACAAGTCGCCAGTCGTCGTCGGCTGCCTGCGTCAGCAGGGTTCGCTTTGATTCCATGTTGTCGAACGGCAGCATGTCGTAGGCAAGTGAGAACGCAAGGCCGACGTGGTTCACCGTTGGCAGTACATCGCCCGCAAAACAGATGATGCCATCCGCATCGCGGAATCGAATTGCCTGTTGTCCCCAGGTGTGACCGGGCATCGGCCAGATGTCGAGATCAGGCTCGATGGTTGTTGCGCCATCAACGCACATGACTTGATCGCGAATCGGGTCGAGATGCGTGCGCAGGTACGTTCGCGTCATCGTTGATTTGTTGGCGAGCGCATCGTCCCACTCGGTCTGCTGCGTGACGATGCGTGCGTTCGGAAACGTGCTTGTCGGCGCGCCGTTGGCATCGAGATGTGTCAGTCCGCCAGCATGATCAAAGTGAAGATGCGACACAACGACGGTATCGATGGCGTCGGGCGCGATGTTGATCTCTGCGAGCGCATCGACGATCGTGCGATCTTCAAGGGCGAAGATTGAACGTTCCTTGTCAGACCATTTGTTGCCGTAACCAGTCTCGATCAGCACATGGCGATCGCCATTGGTCAGGTAGATGCAGTTGGTTTGCAGCGGAATGCGATTGAGTTCATCCGGCTCGACCATGCGTGACCAGAGCGCTTTCGGGACGACGCCGAACATGCTGCCGCCATCAAGTCGAAACGCGCCGGCACGGAGGAGCGTCCAGTTCCACGGCATCGATCAGGCCTTGACGATGCGTGCGGAAGGATTGACCGCGCGGGTCATCGCATTGCGTGTGTCCACAACAAGCGAAGCGTGCGAGCCGATCAGCGTGTAATCAACCGCGTCGTGATCGGTGACGATGAGCACGGCGTCCTGTTGATCGATGAGTTCCTGCGTCAGCGGTTGCGATTCAAGGTCGATGTCGTAGTTGCGCATCCGTGGGAACGTCGGCACGTGCGGATCGTGGTAGCTCACATTCGCACCGCGCTCACCGAGAAGCTCGATGATCTCGGCCGCGGGACTTTCACGGATGTCGTCAATGTTCGGCTTATACGCGATGCCAATGATGAGCACGCGAGCGCTGCGCAGTGACTTCTCATCGTCGTTGAGCGCACTGATGAGTCGGCTGACGACGTATTCGGGCATGTGCTGGTTGATTTCGCCGGCGAGCTCGATGAAGCGCGTCGTCCGCCCGATCTCCTTTGCCTTCCACGTCAGGTAGAAGGGATCGATCGGAATGCAATGGCCACCAAGCCCCGGGCCCGGATAAAACGGCTGGAAGCCGAACGGCTTGGTTGATGCCGCATCAATGACTTCCCACACATCGATGTCCATATCCGACAGCACGACTTTGAGTTCGTTCACCATCGCGATGTTGACGGCGCGATAGATGTTCTCGAGCAGTTTGGCCGCTTCGGCGACTTCAGCGGACGACACGAAGTGGACCTGGCTGATGACGCGGTCGTACAGATCAAAGGCAAGCCGACCGCTGACATCATCGATGCCACCAACGAGCTTGGGGATCGAACTGGTCGTCGTGTCCTGTCGTCCCGGATCTTCGCGCTCCGGGCTGTAGGCCAGGAAGAAGTCATGTCCGCCGCGCAGGCCGGTCTCTTCCAGAATGGGAAGCATCTCATCGCGCGTCGTACCGGGATATGTCGTTGATTCAAGCACGATCAGTTGGCAGCGCCGCAGTGCAGCGGCTGCGAGTCGCGTGCTCGCGAGTACGTAGCTCAGGTCAGGTTCGCGATGCGGACCGAGCGGTGTGGGCACGCACAACAGGATGACATCGGCTTCGCTGAGCCGACCGGGGTCGGCGGTTGCCGTGAATTGATCCGACGCCGCGAGTGATGACGCGAGATCATCACCAAGATGATGCAGATACGTTTCGCCACGTTCGAGCATCGTGACCTTGCTGGCATCGGTGTCGTAGCCAAGCACTGGATAGCCGGCGTCGTGCAATGCCTTGGCGAGCGGCAGGCCGACATAACCAAGACCGACCACGCCGATCACGGCGGTTCGGGATTCGATTCGTTCGCGCAGTGCTGCGGCGGGATCCTGCATGGCGGTTTCGGTCGGCGTCGTCGTGGTGGTCATGTGGTGTGGTTCGTGCGGCACGAATCGAGCACGGTGTACTCGTGATCATGCACTATAAAGCGATGCGCATCGTGCTGCGCGAGGTCAGACAACAATCGATTCGGGTGATTCGAGCAGGCGGACGACCGTGTTCAGGAACCGTGCGCCTTCTGCGCCATCAACGACACGGTGATCGCAACTCAGGCTGAGCGGCATGGACTTGCCGGCGTAGAACGCGCCATCCTTCGTCATGACCTGCTCGCGGACGCGGCCCGCGGCGAGAATCGCGACTTCCGGATAGTTGATGATCGGCGTCGCAAACAGGCCGCCATAACTGCCGACATTGGAGATCGTGAACGTGCCGCCGGTGAGGCGATCGCGGTCAATCGTTCGGTTGCGACATGCCGATGCCATCTCGCCGACGGTATCGCCGAGTTGCATCAGGCTGAGCTGATCAGCGTTGTCAATGACCGGCACCATCAGGCCGTGATCCGTATCCACTGCACAGCCGAGGTTGATGACGGCCTTCTGCAGGATTTCGGCGTTGGCATCATCGACGTTCGCATTGAGCGACGGATGCAGGCGCAGTCCCTTGCAGATTGCGGCCATGACGAACGGAAGGAACGAGATCTTCCGACCTGTCACCTTCGCGTATTCCTTCCGCTTGCGATCGAGCGCGGTCACGTCCGCTTCGTCGACAACGGTGAAGTGAACCGCGGTCTTGACGGAACGGTCCAGCGACTCGGCAATCTTGCGACGCACGCCACGGAACGGAATGCGCTCGGCAATGCCGTCGGCGGGAATGTTGACCGGTGCGAACGTCATCGGTGCAGGCGCGGCTGGCGCACTCGTGGCGACGGCCGTGCCGCCGCCTGCGAATGACTGGACATCGCTCGCGGTCACGCGGCCACCACGTCCGGTGCCTTGCACGCGATTGATGTCGATGCCAAGTTCGCGCGCGATGCGTCGGACGGCAGGCGTCGCGAGGGCGCGACTGACGGTCATCGTGCCGTTGCTGTCGCTGCCTGACCGTGCGAACGATGTCGGGACAGCAAGCGTGGCATCGACGGAGCCAACGACGGTGCCGGCATCTTCACGTTCTTCAGAAGCGGCTTCGCCGGCATCGTCTGTCGGAGCGGATGAACCGCTGTCACCGATGTCGTAGGTCACGAGGATCGCGCCGACGTTGATGATCTCGCCCTCGCTGCCGCGCAACTCTTTCACCACGCCTTGCCACGGGCTCGGCACTTCTACGAGTGCCTTGTCCGTTTCCATTTCCGCGAGCGTCTGATGTTCATCGACGGCTTCGCCGGGCTTCACGCGCCAGCGAATCAGTTCCGCCTCGTGCACACCTTCGCCAAGGTCAGGCAGGATGAAATGCGACTTGTCTGCCGGTTGTTTGGTCGCCATATCGTTCTGGTACTCGTGCGTGAATCAGGGGGAAGAACGGGACGCGCGATGCGTTGCGGCATCAGTACGCGGCGATTTCGGCAATGGCCTTGCCGATCCGTTCCGCGTCGGGCAGGTACTCGAGTTCGAGTTTGTAGTACGGCATGACCGTGTCGAAGCCCGCAACGCGCTGCACTGGTGCTTCGAGATGCAGGAAGCATCGTTCCATGATGCGGCTTGCGATCTCGGCGCCAAAGCCACAGGTCTTCGGCGCTTCATGCACGATGACGGCGCGGCCAGTCTTGCGAACACTCGCTTCAATCGTGTCCATGTCCAGCGGCGCGATCGTGCGCAGGTCGACGAGTTCGATCGAGCGGCCGGACTCTTCGATGGCGTTCATGCACTGAATGACCGAAGCGCCCCACGAGATCATGGTGATCTCTTCGCCTTCACGGACGATGCGCGCTTCGCCGATCGGGACGGTGTACTCGTCTTCCGGCACCTCTTCGCGGAACGCACGGTAGATGCGCTTCGGTTCGAAGAAGATCACCGGATCAGGATCGCGAATCGCGCTGATCAACAGGCCTTTGGCGTCATATGGCGATGCCGGCATGACGACTTTCAGGCCCGGCGTGTGTGCGTAGATCGCTTCCGGGCTGTCGCTGTGCAGTTCAGGGGCATGAATGCCACCACCGACTGGAACGCGAATCGTCAGCGGCACGGTGAGTGCGCCGCGGGTTCGCGTGCGGAACCGTGCGGCGTGTGTGGTGATCTGGTCGTACGCCGGTCCGAGGAAGCCTTCGAACTGGATCTCGGGGATCGGACGCAGTCCGTTCATCGCGAGGCCGATGGACGTGCCGATGATGCCGGACTCGGCGAGCGGCGTGTCGACGACGCGGTCGCCGCCAAAGCGTTTATGGAGGCCTTCGGTGACGCGGAACACGCCACCGTTGGCACCGACGTCTTCGCCGAGCAGCATCACGCGATCATCCTTCTCCATTTCCTGGATCAGGGCGAGGTTGATGGCTTGCACAAGTGTGAGGTTGGCCATGGTCAGTCAATCCGTATGCAGGAAGAGGACGTTCGCGGTTTAGGCGTTGACGCCTTGCGTGTTCGGGTAGGAAACGTTCGAACCGTCGAGCTGGCTCGGATCCTGACCGAGGCTGCTCGTGCGCCGCGTGCCGCGCTGCGTGCGGAGTTCCGCGGGCATGCTGGCGTACATGGAGTCGAAGAAGTCCGCGAACTCCGGTGCGACGATTTCTTCCGCTCGCTTGACCGCCGCGGAGACTTCCGCCTTGGTTTTCTCGGAGAGTGCATCCTCGCGTGAGTCGTCCCAGAGGTTTCGATCCGCCATGTACTTGCGGATGCGGATCAACGGATCACGCTTGTGCCACTTCTCGACTTCATCCGCATCGCGATAACGACGTGCATCATCCGCCGTCGTGTGATCGCCGAGTCGGTAGGTGAGCGCTTCGACAAACGTCGGTCGGTTGTGCGTACGAGCACGCTCGGCCGCGTCACGCACGACCCTGACGACGGCAAAGATGTCGTTGCCGTCGACCTGCACGCAGTCCATGCCGTACGCGATGCCGCGCTGGGCGATCGTCGGGGCCGAACACTGGATTTTCGTCGGGACGGAAATCGCCCAGCCATTGTTCTGGCAGAAGAAGATCACCGGGATGTCGAGGTTGGCGGCGAAGTTGGCAGCTTCGTGGAAGTCGCCTTCGCTGGTCGCGCCATCACCGAAGAACGTGCAGGCGATGTTGTCATCGCCGCGGTATTTGTTCGCCCATGCGATGCCGGTGGCATGCAGCATCTGCGTGCCGATCGGGATCGCGAGCGGCGTGACGTTGACGCCATCGGGAATCTTGTTGCCGCGCTCATCGCCCATCCAGTGAAGCAGGACGTATTCGATCGGCAGACCATGCCAGAACAGGCCGCAGTTCTCGCGGTAGCACGACACGAGCCAGTCGGTCTTGCGCAGCGCATACGCCGCGCCGAGGCTGGTCGCTTCCTGGCCGCGGTTCTCCGGGTACGTTCCCATGCGGCCTGACCGCTGGAGCTTGAACGCAACTTCATCAAGGTGTCGGCAGACGGACATGTGCTCGTAGAGCGTGACGATGTCGTTGTCGCTGATCAGACCCTTGCCGAGCTTCTCGTCGAATCCGCCGTTCTCATCCAGGATGGACACGTGATCGATTGTTGTTTCGAAGGCAGGCTTAACCGGCATGGACTTGCTCCTTCGCTCCCGCGGCGATGCGCACGTGCGCCAGTTCGACCGCGGCGGCATGCGTGGAATTCGCGTGACCTGCGATGCGGAGTACTTCAGCCGTCGTCGATTCAATGTCGGCGACTTTCTGAAGCAGTTCCGTTTCAGACATATCGAGATAGAGACCCGCGAGCCAGATCACGCCGCCCGCATTGGACACGAAATCAGGCACGTACAGGCAGTCGAGGTTCTTGAGCATGGCCGCATCCTCATCGGGGTCATCGAGGATGTTGTTCGCGCCGCCGCACAGAATGTCGCAGCGCAGTTCGCGGGCGATCGTCGAGTTGATCACGCCACCCAACGCACATGGGGCGAGAATGTCGCACTCGGTGGTCAGGATGTCCTTGACGTCCACGACCGTTGCATTGGTGTCCGCGACGATGTCGGTCAGGT
>JBCCFX010000135.1:0-11848 GCA_039029515.1 Planctomycetota bacterium | reverse complement strand
GCCGTGTTGGAACAAGCAAGCGCCAACGCCGGGTCTGAGCGAAGCGAAGGCCCGGGTCGCCGGAATGAAGGCCCGCGCTACATACGTGCAATGGCGCATCGAGAACGCAACACGGCGGGGGCACAGCCCCCGCCCTACACGGAGTTCATTGCCGGGTTCAACCCTACCCGGCGGACACGACTGACAGCTGACAGCTGAGAGCTGACGACTCTTCTCTCACGGCCAGAACGCCGCGATCGTCAGCATCATCCAGATCGCCGTCGCCACCGGCACCTTCGCGAGCGTGCCGAGAATGCGCCCGATCGTCGCGCCGATTGCCGGCTTGATCGAACCATCCAGTGTGCCGTCCTTGTGCGACATCTCGCCCAGCAGTGCGCCGGTGAACGTGCCAACCACAGCGCCGATCAATGTGCCGAGAAGCGGGACGGGGATGAACGTACCGAGAATCGCGCCGATGATGCCGCCACCGAGTGCGCCCCACATCCCGCGTGAGGAACTCCCTGCGGTCTTCGCGCCAAGCGCTCCTGCCGAGAATTCCAGCAGTTCGCCGAAGGCCGCGAGCGCAACGGCAATGCCGAGCGTCCACCAGCCAAACGTCTGCCCGGCATCGACGGGAAGATAGATGAAGTCCATCAACTCAATGACGAGCGCGAGGCCGATCATGACCCACGCGCCGGGCAGGCTGACCACGACCGAGATCACGCAGACCACGCCCACGAGGGCGAAGATCAACCCGACGAGGATGATGAAGACCCATTCCATGTCAGCAGAGTATTCGGATTCGGGCGTCGTGCGTTGCGATGATCGTCTGGTTACGTCCCACAGCCGCCAAAGGACGTAATCACCGTCACGAGATCATCGATATCGATCACGCCGTCGCCGAACGAGCCATCGGGATTCGACGGCGCGACATCGCACGGCGTGTCGGTCGTCCCCATGGCGTTGATGACAGCGATCAACTCGTCAATGTTCACGACGCCGTTGCCGATGCCCTGGCTCGTCATCGGCTGACAGTCCGCAGCACAGACGATCGGTTCGAACTCCGCCGCACCGTGATCCACGATCGGGGACTGATCGCCGTCACCATCGATCACGCGATTGCGTCGAAGCAGATCCAGAATCGTCTCTGCGACCAGCGCGCTGTTCGTCCCGGCGTCGATGGCCGGCGAATTCGCGCGCAGTCCGAACACATCGTCGAGCGTGCCGATCACATCGTCGTCACCGGCGGGATCAAGGAATCGCGGGTTCGACGTCAGGATGGCTTCGCCTTCGAATCCGAACTGAATGGTGCAATGGCTCGCGGTGGTCGTTGCGCCGGCGAGGTCGACCAATGGTGTCTCGCCGGTCTCCCACAGAATGGAGTTCGTCAGCGCGAGCTGCGCTTTGGAGTCACATCGAATGGCGCTGCCTGACCCGGTGATCATCGGATCGGCCGCGTTATGCGAAAACGTGCCGTTGACGATGCGAGGGGCACCGCCACTGACGCGTACCGCGCCGCCCAGAACCGCTTCGTTGGCGACGAACAGGCAATCGGAGAGCGTCGCGGCCGAACCGATCATGGAGATCGCGCCGCCGAGGAAGCCGCCATCATTGGTGAAGAATCGTGCACGCCGGATGACCGGTGCGCCGCCTTCGATCAGGATCGCGCCGCCACCCTGGCCGACAATCGAGGTGCTGTTGAGGATGAACGTGCAGTCGTCGATGCGCGGGCTTGCCAGCGAGATGGCGATGGCACCGCCGCCGTTGGCGGCATGGTTGTCCTCAAAGATGCAGCGGATGATGCGCGGGTTCGCGTTCTGCACGAGCATGCCGCCACCGATCGTCGCGCCGGCGACGGCGGTCCCTCGTCCGTGACGAATCGTGAGGTTGCGGATCACCGTGGCGGTGGTTTCATTGGAATCGCAGCGGATGACGGCCTGATTGAAGTCAGAGCCATCGATGATGGTGGATTCAGCACTGCCGGCACCACGCACCGTGATCGCTTTGCCAAGCAGGTCGATGGTTTCGTAGTAGACACCCGGGGCGACGACGACTTCGTCGCCAGCCTGCGCGGCCATGATGGCCAGTTGAATGGTCGGGACATCCGTCGGAACGTGGACGGTAGCAGCTGGTGCGGGGGTGGCGTTCAACACAAGAAACGCAAGGCCACACAGCGCGAAGATGCTTCGCACGGCATCACTCCTCTCATCGGCTGAGCGTGGCCCCCCAACGCTCCTGATGGCGAAGAAGTCTCCCAGCCCGATGCGGTTATGACAACCCGCTTCGATGTCTCGGGTGGGACATGTCAATCCATGTCAGATTGAATATCGACGATGTGACATGCTCGCGCTCAATGTGAGCGCTCTGTCAGGTTCATTGTTCACTTGAGTCGGCTGGGCCCGTCCGTGTTCGGGAGGCGAACACAGACGAACCAACAGCCGGAAATGGGACCGCCGGTGACCGTCACCGGCGGCCCGATGGGGGTGTGTGGCCGACATTGACCACCGTCCGGTCGGACGCGGGTGCCACGGAGATAGCACCCGGGTACGCCCGGAGTCGGTATGGCGCGATCATGGCGCCACACCGTCCTCGGCCGGCACCATGCGACGGATCGCGTGGCCCGTGACCGATTCGTGGATATGTGCCGATGCAGGGCGATGGTGAACGTCGAGCGAGGTCGTCGTCAGCTCATCGACATGTGCATCCGCATGCGTGTCGTCCTCTGGACGGACACGCGGGGTGTTCGGGTATGAAGTCCCCTCCGGACTCCAGCACCGAACCGGGTTCTGCGACGCTCGTTGATAGGCACGAGCAGTCAGGGAGAAATGGCCTCGGTCATCGTGTCCCATCGGGACATCGTTGTCGTCGGCAGTGTTGAGACACACCATCTCGCGGTGCATTCCCGACACGTTCAAAAATTTCTCCGGGCGTATCACGATCCTGATTCCAATCACAAGACTGGTGGCAGGATCACGGTCACCACGCAACGTGTCTGACGTTACGGAGACCCAGTTGACATCGCTCGTGGCGCACGCAATCACCTCGCTGACGTGCTGTCAGCGCGCACGATCGGTGCACAGTGTTCGGCGATGGAACAGCATTGTGAATGCGTACTCCACACAACGTGGATGCAACGCGACCAATGGCGTCCGGCCCTATTTTTCCGCATGAAACCGCGGATTTTCCAAATCGCCCGTTGTCGGACTGTGGCCGTGCTCAATCGCACCGGCCGGTGCGTTCGTCATGGTGCGGAACGCAACAGACAAACGCGAAAAGACTTGAAGTGAGGTTGCACTATATGTCTCTGGAGCCGCGTGTCAAGTGAAAACTCATGATCAACGTGAGCGCGTGGTCATCACGCCGATGGCCGGTCCACGACCATGATGTCTTCGAGTGGCTTGCGCTCAATCGCGGGCACCACGCAATCATCCGCGGGATATCCGACTGGAATGAGCAGGAACGGGCGCTCATACGACGGACGGCGCAATACTTCCGCGAGGAACTTCATCGGACTTGGTGTGTGCGTCAGCGTGGCAAGTCCTGCATGATGCGCTGCGGCGAGCAGCAAGCCCGTCGCAATACCGACCGACTCGTTGACGTAATACACCTGATCGGAATCAGTGCGCGGGTTGTCGTCCTTCATGATCTTGAACACGATGATGAGCCACGGCGCGATGTCGAGGAACGGCTTCTGGTCGTCGGTCCCGAACGGTGTCAGATCGTTCAGCCACGTCTCGCTCGCGCGACGCGAGTAGAACTCTCGTTCCTCTTCTTCGGCTGCGAGGCGGATTTCGTGTTTCAGGCCCGCATCCTGAACCGCCACGAATCGCCACGGCTGCTTGTTCGCGCCGTTGGGTGCGGTTCCCGCGGCCCGGATGACGTTCTCAATGGTTTCCCGGCTCACCGGCCGATCGGAGAACATACGGATCGATCGGCGCTGACGCATGATGTCGTAGAACTGCCGCGAAGCCTCCTCCGCCGGGGTCGTCGGGGTGTACGGCGAGAACGGAACGAAGGGGGCGGACGTCATGGCAGGATCCTTGCGAACGAGTCGTTGTCGAACTGGCGTTTGAATCAGAGAATCGGACTGGCGGAACAACCCGCCGCGATCAGGAAGCAATCCATGGTACTCCGAAAAATGTTCATTCCGGCTGTCGTCATGGTCCTGTGTCTCGTCACCGGCGTCACGCGGGGGGATAACCAGAATGCGGCCTGGTGGTACGGCCGGGCCATTGAATCCATGGAATCGCTGACCGCAGACGACTGGTCGGTCATCCACAATTACGTCGGCGAGATCGACGCCCCAATCACCCCCGAGCTGCGTGCGGTGCTGAATCGCGCGAACACGGTCATCAACGAAGCCCGGCGCGGCAGCAATCTGGCGACGTCTGACTTCGGGCTCGACTACAGCGAGGGCTTCGAGATGATGCTCCCGCACCTGAGCGAACTGCGTCAGGTCGCGCGCCTGATGCGCGTCGATGCGCAGGTCCGGCTCGTCGATGGCGATTCGGCCGGCGCTGCGGATCGGATCGCCGCCATGTATCGCATCGGCGAACACGTGGGCCAGGATGGCACCGTCGTCAGTTCACTGGTCGGCAATGCGATCTTCAGTTTCGGCGATGGCTTTGTGGATGTCATGGTCGATCAGGGCGGACTGGATGCGGCCACGAGCGCAGCCCTGGCCTCCGCACTCGGTGATGTCGATCCGCGCGACCCGTTTCATTACGTGGACGCCGTCGCCATGGAACAGGAACTGGCCATCACGTCGCTCGATCGCATGTTCAGCGAGACCGGCGACGTGACCTCGATCCTTGAGATGATGACGCTCGAAGGCGAGCTTCGTGACGAATTGCAATCGATGACGCGCGAGGATTTCGATGCGCAACTGGGGCAGTACGACGGTCTCATGACCGAGATGGTCGAGTTGTTTGCGAGCCCGGACTCCGAAGCCGCGCAGGAGCGGCTGGCAGAGATCGATGCGGAGATCGAGGCAGGCGAACATGGCGCGCTGGCGATGGCCGTCATGCCGGCGCTCACGAAAGTCTACGACCAGAAGTTGCGCTCAGAAGACATGGTTCGATCTCGCATTGAGATGCTGCAGTCAATCTCTGATGGCAGCATCGATATTCTCGAAGAAGCCAACGCGGCGCGGTGGTACGTCAAGGCCGCGAACAAATTGCAGAAGCGTGAGCCTGAAGTGCTCGATGCGTTGCGCGCCATGGACATGAACGCGAGCCGTGCAATCGATCCGCTTCTTGTCACGATGTATGAGAAGTCATCCGAGATCGATGCGCTGGTCGAACAGGGCACACGCATGCGTCGATGTGACTTCCGTCCGTTGCGTCAACTCGAAAGCAAACGACCAGTCGGAATCGCGGTGTATTCGGGGCCGATTCGCGACCTGAGCCGGTATCTCATCGTCGATGCCATTCGCGCCATCCGTGCCCGTGACAACGAGCTGATGGCACAGCGGCTGCGTGAGGCGATTGTCCTGAGCGCGCATCTTGCATCGGATGGCACCTACGCATCATCCATGACATCACATCATGTGTTCCTGCAGGTCACCGATCTTGGTCGGGAAGCGTTCGAGTTGCAGGTGATTGACCGCGATGAGCTTCGCGGCTTGCTCGCGATGGCACGGCGCATCAGTGCGGTGGATCCATTTGGCTATGTCGGCACATCCGTCGGCATGAAGGCGGCGTTTCTCGAATTCTACGATGGCACCATCGCGCCGGATGTGACGGATCGTGATGCGTTGCTCAGCCGGTTGAAGTCGATGATCGAGCGCTATCGCGCCGATGATCTGCTTCACGTCGGCCTCATTGTCGAGGCGATGGTGCAGACAAGCGCTCCGATGCCGGCGTCTCTTGATGTGGCGACCGCAGGACTGCTTGATCTGATGGATCTTCGCGAAGTTGATTCGGCGCGTCAGCGGCTGCCTGAAGACGCACCATTGATCGCGATGTACGACTTGCCGACGCTCCGTGACGTGACGCGACCGAATCCCGCAGGGCTGTACGAACGCATGCGCAACGCGCGTCGGGATCTCCGTGGTGGACTGCGCAAACTCGATCCGGACGAAACGTTAGTCCCTGCAAGTCGAATGCGTCAGCGCCGATAAGACGTTCCTCGAGCTTCTTTGTCTGGCTCACATGAAACGCCAGGTCTGAGCGACGCGAAGGCCCGAGTTTGATTCAAAGAAACCCGAGCCTTCGGCGTAGACGCCTCAGACTCGGCGTTCTTTCTTGTTCCCTACCGAATGAACCGGAGTGAGCCGAAATCCGGCACGAACTTCGCGCCGCCGGGCTGTCGCGGTTGCGGTGATGGGAAGTACACCGTCCAGGCTTTGCCGAGCAGCAGTTTGCGGTGCACCAGGAATGCGGCGGTATCGACCTGCGCTTCGACGATCGGATGAGGTTCGCCCCACCAGCGCGAGTCGAGTGACGCCGGACTGTTGTCGCCGGCCATCATGTAATGGTCCGGCCCGAGCGTGGCGAGGTGATCGGGGTGCGTGCCATATGTCGGCATGCGGGTCGGACCGTTCTCAGGATGGCGGCGCGCGACCGGAATCACCGGCATGTACTGATATGCAAGGTCGCGATCGACATCCACACGCTGCATCGTCAGTGGTGTGCCAGCGAAACGCCACGTCAGTTCCGGAGACTGGATCGGCGCCGGCGTCGTGTTGCGGCGCGTCGTCGTCGGGCTGAACGGTTGCAGCCGATCGTAGATAGCGCGAATCGACACGCCGGTGTTCAGCAGGCCGGTGGCAAAGCGCATGCGCTGTTCGGGATTCCAGTCATACAGAATTTCGACCGCGAGCCGGCCATCAATGTAGATCGCAGCGCGCTGATCAGCGTGCCAGAACTCGACGTTGAAGACATCGCCCGCGGGCGGAAGTTCGATGTCCGCGGTCACTGTCTTCTGACCGTCCGGCGTATCGCTGTCGACAAGTCGCATATGAATCGTCGCCTGCGTCTCGGTGACGTTGAATTCAAACACATGCGAACGCGCCCTGAGTTCCAGCGTCGTGGTGAGGTTCGCCTTCTCTCGCACAATGCTGCCTGCGACGCGAACGTCACTGACCGGCCACGCCTGCATCTGCGTGTTCGCGGTCAGGAGGTTGTAGTGATTCCAGTCAGTGATCGGAAAACGATTCGAATCCCACTGCAACGCGGTGGGTTCGTCGCTGTCACATGCGTACACGCGATCGTTCAGCTTCCATGCATCGCCGCGCCACGGTGACGATGGAAACGGTCGATTCGCGCTGACGTAAGTCTTGGTGAAGTTCGACTTACCCACGACCGTGGCATCGCTGCGATGCACCGGCTGCCAGACCGCACGTTGCACGTGCTCGGACTTACGGCGCACCTGAAACGGCGTGCCTTCGGAGGTCGAAGAGAACACATCGCCATCGGCAATCCAGATCGTTTCGTTCGGCAGTCCGATGAGGCGCTTGATGTAGTTCTGCGCATCGCCGATCGGATCGGTCGGGTTCTTGAACACCACGACATCGAATCGATCTGGTTGGCGGAACGGATACAGCGTCTTGAGCACGAAGATGCGATCACCGAGTCGCGGCGTCAGGCCTTTCATGGCGGGATCAGTCGCGGAGCCGGGATACATCAATCGATTTGTATTGACGAGCTTGAAGGGATAGACGCCTTCGAGGTTCGGATCGACGAGTTTGCGGAGCTCGTTCTGGCTGAGACCGCGCTTCTGGCTGGCGCCCTGGCCGCCGGACTGTTCGAACCCGACCGCGAAGTCATACCCGGTCGTGGAGGATGTCATGGCCAGGTGGCGACCCATCAGCGTCGGCGCCATGGATCCGGTCGGAATGACAAAGCCTTCAGCGACAAAGCCGCGGAACGTCATCGCCAGCACGAAGGCGATGATCAGTTGTTGCATGGTCTCGACGACCGGCGACTCGTGATGACCTGAACGCTCAAGGTTGGTGCTCATGCGGGGATGGTAGCAGGCAACGCGCGTGAGATCGTGTGCGGCGCGCGGTCCTGGAATGTCGAAGGGTGCTTAGTCGCCTGAAGGCGTTCCACCACCGCCACCGCCTCCACCTCCATCGCCCTTGGGCCCACTGTCGCCCTTCGGTCCGCCGCCGCCCTGGCCACCACGCCCTCGACCGCGTCCGCCGCGTCGGCGTCGACGTTTCTTCTTGGCTGGTCCACCGTCACCGCCGGCCCCGTCAGCGCGCGGTGTTTGTGGCGTACCGCCGTCGCTGCCGCCGGTGCCGCGATCACCTGTTGTCGGTGCGTGACCGCCGCTGCCGGTTTTCTTCTTGCCGCGTCGGCGTCGGCGTTTCTTGCCGCCCCCACCTTCGCGCGGTTTGGCGTTGGGATCCTTGGTTCGCCCTTCGGTGGATGCGCCTTCTTTCTGGGCGGCATCGCGGTAGGCGTCCTGTTGCGCGCCTTTGGAACGCCGTCGTTTGCCGCCGCGTTTGCGCCGCTTGCGGTCATCGGTGCGTTCCTTGACATCTGCTTCGGGCAGGCCGCGCAGCGGGTCGTCAATGGGTTCCTTCTTCTTCTCACCCGGCTTCGGACAGTTGTCGGGATCCATCAGTTCCTCGACAGGAACGGCGATCTCGGAGTTGTCATGTTCGAGCTTCACCAGCACGAGTTGCGTGAGGATCTTCGAATCCAGCACGATGCCCGGTCCTTCGCTGGTGCCAACGCGGGTTTTGCGGTGGGGGAGATTCGCTTTGAGTTCGCGATACGACTGATCCTCGTAGCGAAGGCAGCACATCAGGCGACCGCACCTGCCGGAGATCTTCAGCGGATCAAGCGTCGCCTTCTGCATCTTGGCGGCTCGCATCGATACCGGCTTCAGAACCTTGAGGAAGTTCTGACAACAGCAGTGCTGGCCGCACCGTTCGTAGTCGGCGACGAGACGTGCTTCATCGCGTGCGCCAACCTGACGCATGTCGATGCGCATCGAGAGTTCGCGCGAGAGGTCCATGACGAGTTCGCGGAAGTCGACGCGATCTTCGGACATGTAGTAGATCGTGAGCACTTCGCCGCCGAAGATTGGTTCGACATCGACGAGCTTCATGTCGAGTCCAAGTTCTTCGATGCGGCGTTTCGCAGCCCGAACGATGTCTGCGGTGTTGGTCTGTTGTTCCGTGTTGCGATTGAGGTCTTCGATGGTGGCGACCCGGAGAATCCGGCCCTTGGTGTAGAAGGGATAGTCGCGTCCGCCGGAATTCTCGATGTACTCGAGCATCTCCTTGCGGGTGACGGATTTGGCGCAGCCGGCGTTCTCGCAGGTGGTCGTGAGCATCTCGCCGATCTCGGTGCCACGATGGGTGCGTACGACGAGTTTGGAGCCGCAACCGGGCTTGGCATCACCGCTGTACGGGAACTCGCCGACAAGCTTCATGCGTCCGAAGCGCACGACCATGGAGGTGGGCGCTTTGAGCTTCGCGTACTGTTCGGCTTCCGTCAGTTCAGAACGATGATGCGGGTCGGCATCCGCTTCAAAGACGGGCAGGGGAACGATGGACATGGGTGATTCTCATTGCGAGGCAACACCAGCGATCGCCATTGACGTCGTGGTGGGAGGCTTCAGACTGTCGTCAGGCGGGTTTTCAGTTCCCGCTGTCGCCTGACTCGACCACGGGATGCTCAAGCAATGATGTGGACATGATAAAGGGAAAAGGGAGCAGGGAAAAGGGAGAGGCGACTTGCGACGAACGATTGGCGACTGGCGGTAGGGCGGGGGCTGTGCCCCCGCCGAGTTGAACTGGCGACAACGCCGGTTCTGAGCGAAGCGAACGCCCGGGTTGAGATCGAGGCTGTTGTAGGGCGGGTTTTCAGCCCGGCCTGCGCCGAACTCCACAATCCTCAACCCTTTTCCGGGCCGGTCCATGGGATATCGGTGGTGCCGGCTTCACGATTGGCTCGTCGCGCCATGGCGAACAGCAGATCACTGAGCCGGTTGATGTACACGATCGCGCCTTCGGTGATCGGTTCCTGGTGGTGCACGCGGAGCATCATGCGTTCGGCGCGCCGACAGATCGTGCGGGCGACGTGCAATCGGGCCGCGAGTTCCGTGCCGCCAGGAAGAATGAACGACTTCATCGGCTCGTTGCCGCCGTCAATCTCATCGATCCATTGCTCTGCTTCTTTCACCTGCGCATCACTGATCCGGAGAACCTTGTCCTCATGTGGGCTGCCAGCAGGCGTTGCGAGGTCGGCACCGATGTCAAACAAGCGCGACTGAATCGACTCAAAGATGGCGATCAGGCGCTGACCGAACGTCTGGTCGGGATCGCACGCAGCGCGGGCAAGGCCGACCGCCGCGTTGAGTTCATCAACGGTGCCGTACGCTTCGACGCGCGGATGATCTTTCGCGACGCGATCGCCGCCGAAGAGTCCTGTCGTGCCGTCATCTCCCGATCGGGTGTAGAGCTTCATGCGCTCATGGTAGCCCGAGCGGCACGGCGTCACGGCGAGGCTGGCGGTTGAAATGTCATGGGCGAATTTTCCGAAAGATGCTGGCGTGGATGCCGACTTTGCCGTGTCCTATTGGAGATTCGGTTCGTCTGCTGATTCGATCCAGAACCCGATGGTGACGAGGAGTTCCCGCGATGCGACACGTTTCATCCCTCTGTACGGCTGGTCTGATGTCCACAGCCCTGATTCTGATGCCCGGCTGTCTGGTCGTCAGCGGCAAGTCGATCGATGAATCAGGAACGCAGGTGACGTCCTCGACGCTGGATCAGATCGAGACCGGCGTGACCTCCGAAGCATGGCTGCGCGCAACGCTCGGCGCGCCCGCAGTGGAGACCGTCGTCGAAGACCAGCCGGACGTTCGTGTCCTTCGATATGACCACACGGTGGAGAAGAGTGAAGGCGGTGCCGTGTTCCTCTTGTTCGCCGGCGGTTCTGATATCCGTCGAACAACGCGCACGTACTTCGAGATCGATCACGGCGTGGTGTCGCGCTACTGGATCGAGCGCGCACGGGATTGATGAGAAGGCAGCTCCCGTAGGGCGGGTTCTCCGAACCCGCCGTCTTCGAGCGGTGTGCGATGACTCATCAATGCGGGCGCGTCGCATGCCCGGCGCTCGCGCTTCGGGCTCGCATTGAGCATCGTCGTTCGTCGGCAGGGGCACAGCCCCCGCCCTACATGTGCTCATCAATGCGGGCGTGTCGCATGCCCGGCGCTCGCGCATTGGGCTCGCATTGAGAATCGACCGTTGATCGTCGTTCGTCGGCGGGGGCACAGCCCCCGCCCTACATGTGCGGTGTGGCGCGACTTAGCCATCTGATGCGGGCATCGGAGCCGCACCTGACTTTCGGCCGACGAGCGATGCGCCGATCAGAATGCCAACCGCGCCGATGAATGGATTCGTCCACAACGCGAGCGGCGGTTGTTCTGCATTCGTCATCGCATCAACCATGCTGACGTCCGCGGCGGGGAACGCTGCCTTGTCCGATTCGCCATCCTCATCCGCAGCCGCATATGCGGCACCGGTCGCGACGGCGGTCAGGAGGCCAAGGACCAGCACGATGCCGGCAAAGGCTTTCGGTGCGATGGAGTTCGCGGCTACGAGTTTGCAGACGATGCCCCCGACGAGTGCGCCGACGAGGCCGATGACCATGCCGGCGATCACCCAGTTGGTGGTGACCTCCCAGGATTCGGTCTTGAACGCGCCTTCAGCCTTCATCACCATCCAGAGCACAGTGAATCCGGTGAAGACGACGATGATGGTCGCGATGTAGCCCACGATGACGCCGGCGATGCCTCGCACGATTCCCATGGCATGCTCCTTCCAGCGGTCAGTTTCGATTCGTTTTTGAGAAAACGCAAACCAGATCCCGAACTGCGACAGGCGCACAACGAAAAACCGGCG
>JBCCFX010000134.1:0-11867 GCA_039029515.1 Planctomycetota bacterium | reverse complement strand
TCATCGACCTCTTTCGGCCGTCGCCCCACGCTACTTCAACATTTTTCACGAAGTTTCTCGTCGACCAAGCCAGCGGGCCAGACGACCGATGAAACCCGAACGTTCATCCTGCTGCTCTCGGACCGCCTCGCCAATGATGCGCGATCCCATGATGCGCACAGCCCGCGTCGCCGGCGCATCCGGCGCATACAGCAGAAACGGCATACGCTGACGCACGGACTGGCCGACCCAATCATCGGCAGGAATTGCGCCTGCAAACCGAATGTCACGATCCAGAAACGCACGCGTCACCCGCCGCATCCGCGTGTACACATCCTGCGCTTCCCGATCACTCGTGGCCTGATTCACGACGAGCTCGATCTTCGCGTCCGGCATCTGGGTCAGCAGGCTCTTGATCATGCCGTACCCATCGGTGATCGCCGTCGGCTCGGGTGTCGTGACCACGAGCGTTCGATGCGCCGACCCCGCAAATGCAAGCACGTTGGGGCTGATACCCGCGCCGCAATCGATCAACAGGACATCCGAGGTCGATTCGACCCGCGCCAACTGTTCAAGCAGCAGACCACGATGGCGTGGACGCAGATCCGCGAGTCGTGCGACGCCTGAAGCGCCGGGAATCAACTGAAAGCCGCCCGGTGCGAGCATGGCCGCTTCCGACAACCGGCAGCGACCGCTGACGACATGTTCGAGCGTCATCGACGGCGTGAGATTGCACAGCACATCGGCGTTGGCCATCCCGAGATCTGCATCGAGCAGGCACACGGATCGACCGTGGTGCGCCAATGCGATCGCGAGATTCACCGCGAGATTGCTCTTGCCGACGCCACCCTTGCCTGACGTAACGGCGATCGCGTGTGACAAGCGCACCGCGCCCGCGTGATCCGTGTTGCGCGGCAGCCGATGACGCGACGTCTTCGGGCCGTAGCTCACCAGACCGGTCGGCACGCTTGTGGGTACCAGCGCGCTGACCGCATCGGGCGATGCTTCACGCACGGTCTTCATCAGACCGCGCAGTTGAGTGGCCTGATCACTCACAGGCTGAGTTCCCCGTCAAGGATCAGTTCCGCAAGTCGATCGGGACGACCCAACTCAATATGGTCCGGGACTTCCTGGCCGGTCGTGAAGAAGCTCAACTCTTTCCCCACCGTTCGAATGACGTTTACCAGCATGCCGAAGCTGACCGCTTCATCCAGCTTCGTCAATACCACCTTATCGGCGCCCACCGCGGCAAACGCTTCGCTTTCCTGCAGCAGAACTTTCTCGCTCGCCGTGCTCGACAACACGAGATGCACTTCATGCGGCGATGCCGCGTCAAGGAACGCGCGCAATTCATCGAGTCGCGAGTGATCGCGCTGCGAGCGCCCCGCAGTATCGATCAGAATGACGTCGTACTCCGACATCGAATGCACAGCCTTGCGCATGTCTGCGGGCGTCAATGCGACTTCAAGCGGCAATCCGATGATGTCCGCGTACGTGCGCAACTGGTCAACCGCGGCGATTCGATACGTATCCGCGGTGATCAACCCGACCTTGCGGCCGTGACGCAGCTTGAATGACGCGGCCAGCTTCGCAAGCGTCGTCGTCTTCCCCACGCCCGTCGGACCGATCAACGCGACCGTCAACGGACGACCGTCCGGGCTCTCCGGCGAAATCGGCGCATCCGCACACGGAATGAACGCCGCAAGCTGGCGAAGCATCGCTTCACGCACCTTGTCTGCATCGCTGCATGCATCGGCATCAAGGTCTGCACGAACGGATTCAACGACTCGATCCGCCAGGTCTTCTGAGAGATCCTGACTGATGAGCTTCAGATAGGAATCAAACAACTCCTGCGGCATCGACGGCATCGACTTCGTGCCACCGCCGCCGGTTGACTGGTTCTGCAGCACCTCGCCAACCATCTTGCGAATGGCGGACAGTTCGTTGTGCATATCAGCGGATGCATCGTCACGTCCGCCGCCGCCGCCTCCACCCGCCATGACGGGCTCGCGAGCCTCAGCTGGCGCCGTTGTTCGCGCTGCAGCGCGCCGCGGTGCACGCATCGCCGCTGCACCCGCGGATGTCGCCGGCGTTGCGGTCGCGCGAGTCTCCGGCGCCGATGCCGAGGCTTCACATGATTTCAGCACGAAACGACGTGCCACCGGCTCAGGATCGGCGGTCACGGTGACCGTTGGTTCCGGCGTCGCCGCCGATGGCACCGCCGTCACGGGTACGTCAGCGACCGCGGCCGCGGGCGGTTCAACCTTCAACGACGGCTTGGCATCCGCTTTTGGTGCCACCGCAATCGCAGCGCGTTGTTTGCGTTCGTGCTGCTCGGCCAGCGCGAGGGCGAGTGTTCGAGTGCGCTCGCGATCGGTATCCGTCACGACTTCCGTCGGCGCATCCTGGGCCAACGGCTGCCGATAGGCCTTCTTGATGTTCAGCGCACCCTGCCCGAGCCCCGCCACGTTCGTCCGGCGGACACCTTCAGACGGCTTACGCGATGCCGCCTGGCGCTTGGTGCGAGCCGGCGCTGCCTCCGCACGCCGCGCAGACACCTCGATGATCGTTCGGCGACCAAGTCCGAGGAAACCACCGCGTCGGAACGAACGCGTACTGAGAATGACCGCATCGGCTCCGAGGTCACGCTTGACCGCGGCGAGAGCCTGCGCCATTGAATACGCCTGATAGGTTCGAACATCCACGAATGTGCCCTCCATGGCCAGTGGTTTCGCGTCAGCCTCCTGCTGCGCTGATGTTCTCATCCCGAACCAACGCCGATGGCGGCGAGTTCGGACGCCTCCAAGTCTACCAGACCTTTCGATTCAACGTCGACCCCCTGAATGATCTCGTTGTAGCCGAGCACCGTGATGCCGGGAAGATGCGGTTCCAGCAACTGTCGTACCGGGGCGCGAACACTCGGCGACGTCAGCACGATCAGGGGATGACCTGCCGACACCAGCGGCTCGGCATGCCGACCAACCGAATCCGCGAGACGCTTGGCGATCGCCGGCGGCACGTTGACCTGCGTGCCGGATGTCCCACGATCGATGTAGCCGTTGAGCAGATCTTCCACCGCCGGGTCGAGCGTGACGCAGGAGATCGTCAGCCCGCCATCAACGTTCGGCTCGGCCGCCGCTGCACAGATCGTCCGTCGCAGCGCATTGCGAACGTACTCGGTGAGCACATCCAGATCCTTCGTCTGCGAAGCCCAGTCGCCGAGCGTTTCCACGATGGCTTCCAGATCACGAACAGGCACGCGCTCGCGCAACAGGTTCTGCATGACCTTCTGCAGCTCACCGGGTTTCACGACCGCAGGAATCGTCTCGTCGACCAGCTTCGGCGCGGTCTTCTGCAACTGCTCGAGCAGGTGGTTGACTTCCTGTCGTGACAACAGCTCATCCGCGTGCGTCTTCACGAGCTCGGTGAGATGCGTGGCGAGCACGCTCGTGGCATCGACCACCGTGTAGTTGAGCGTCTCTGCGCGCTGCCGGGCGTTCTGGTCGATCCATGTCGCATCCAGCCCGAACGCCGGCTCGCGTCCGGCAATGCCGTCGATCGGTTCTCGCGCCAAACCCGAGTCCATGGCCATGAGCAGATCCGGATACACCGTGCCCTCGCCGATCACCGCGCCGCGCAGTTTCACGCGGTACGTGTTCGCGTCGAGTTGCATGTTGTCGCGAATGCGGACCGGCGGCACGACGATGCCCAGCTCGACTGCCAGTTGTCGACGGATCATCGAAATGCGATCCATCAGCACGCCGCCTCGCATTGTGTCCACGAGCTGCACGAGCCCGTAACCGATCTCGACTTCCAGCACATCGACGCTCAGGAGATCTTCGACCGGCACTTCGCCCGGCTCAGCCGCTGCGGCCTCGTCGCGTGCGACCTGCTCGCGCTCTTCCGCTGCAATGCGTCGCGTGAAGCGCGTCGCCCACGCGATCAGCCCCACGGTGACGGACGCAATCAGCAACGGCAGTGATGGCAGCGGTGTGAATGCGAGAAAGCCGAGGAAGCCGGAGATCAGGATCAGCGCCATCGGCTGCGACGCCAACTGCTGCGGAATCTCTTCACCAATCGTCTGACGACCACCGGTGCGCGCCACGATCAGGCCGGCGGCGATCGCAATGATGAAGCTCGGTACCTGACTGACGAGACCATCTCCGATGGTCAACTGCGTGAACACGCTGAGCGACTGCTGCAGCGTCCAGCCTTTTTCGAATGCGCCGATAGCGAAGCCGCCAACGATATTGACCAGCGTGATGATGATGCCCGCGATCGCATCTCCGCGCACGAACTTACTCGCACCATCCATCGCCCCGTAGAAATCTGCTTCGGACGTGATGGCATCGCGCCGCTCGCGCGCTTCCGTCTCGTTGATCAGGCCAGCGGAGAGATCCGCGTCGATGGCCATCTGCTTGCCCGGCATCGCATCGAGCGTGAATCGCGCGGCGACTTCACTCATGCGCGTCGCACCCTTGGTGATGACGACAAACTGCACGATGATCAGAATCAGGAAGATGATGACGCCGACGATCGGCGAATCACCCGCGACGAAGTTGCCGAACGCTTCGATCACATGGCCTGCGATCTCCGATGCCTGATCGGGCGAATCCACATTCGCGCTGAGGATCAGTCGCGTCGATGCCACATTGAGCACGAGTCGGAACAGTGTGGTCCCGAGCAGCAATGCCGGAAACACACTGAAGTCGAGCGGTCGCGTCATGTAGATCGTGGTCATCAGCACCATCGCCGCGAGCGAGATGTTCGCGGAGATGAGAATGTCCATGATTGCCGGCGGCAACGGAATCACCAGCACGACGATCAGGCTCAGCATCGACAGCGGCACCAGAAGATGCTGGTGACGGCCGACGAAGCGGAAGACGCCGGGCAGATTGTCGGATCCTGATGCCGGTGGCATGACGAGTTATGACGCTCCTGAAACCAGATCAGCCGGCGGCGCGGCCGCTGAGTCGAAAGACGTACGCGAGAATCTCCGCGACGGCCTGATAGAACTGCGGCGGCACTTCCTGGCCGACCGAAACATCCTTGTACATCGCGCGAGCCAATGGCTTGCGCTCCACGATCGGGACACCATGTTGCGTGGCGAGTTGCCGAATGCGCAGCGCGAGGAAGTCCGCGCCCTTCGCGATGACCTTCGGCGCACTCATCGTCTTCGGGTCGTACTGGATGGCAATCGAGATATGCTCCGGGTTCGTCACGATGACATCCGCCTGCGGCACCGCAGCGCCGATGCGCTGCATCGCAATCTGCTGCTGCATCCGCATGCGCCGCTTCTTGACCTCCGGATCACCCTCCAACTGCTTGTGCTCATCCTTGACTTGCTGCTTGGTCATGCGAAGGTCGCGGCTGTACTTCCATCGCTGATACACAAAGTCGAGGATGCCGAGGATGATCAGCGCGGCCACAACTTGCAACGCGAGGCTGAACAACAGACGCGCAACGAGCGCCACCCCACCGATGGCGGTCAGTTGCGGGAGTCCGATGAGTTCACGATCCGCTCGAATAATGGCCTGCGCGGCCACGATCAGGACGACGACGACCTTCATCGCATCAAGTGTCGCCTTCATCACGCCGCTGATGCCGAAAATGCGCTTCGCGCCCTCCAGCGGATTCAGCTTCTTCAGACTTGGCGCGACCGCTTTCGCCGAGAACAGGAAGCCGACCTGCCAGACGTGCGCGATGTACGCCGCGATCCAGATGCCGAACAGCGCGGGTCCAAGCACACGAAGTACGATCAATCCGGTGAACGACAACGTCTCATCGATTGAGGATTCATGCATGCCGCCGCCGAGCCGGGAGAAGTCCAGCAGCGTTTCCATCATCAATCGCGTGTCGCGCAATGCGGGCATCGTCGCCGCTGCCGTCACCAGCGTGCCCACGAGCAAGAGCATCGCGCCGGCAAGGTCCATGCTCTTGGACACATTGCCTTCCTCGCGCGCCTGTTGCAGGCGGCGCGGTGTTGCCTCTTCTGAGCGTTCTCCGAGGTCGTCGGCCATACCTAGCGCGCGCCTCCTTCAATCCACAGGAAGATCTGCCGGAGATTGAAGTCAACCTCTTCCAGCAGCACCTCATTGATCACGATGAGCGAGAACATCAGCATCCCGAAGCCGAGCAGAATGCGCAACGGGAAACCGAGGCTGAGGATATTCAGCTGTGGCACACTCTTGGACACAAAGCCGAGCGCGACGCTTTCAAGGAACGTCAACGCGACGACCGGCGCGGAGATGCGAATCGCGAGTTCCATCGCCGCATTCAACATGCCGCCCAGCAGCGTGATGAGCGAACCGCTGATGACATCCGCAGTGACCGGCACATGCTCAAAGGAGTGAGCGATCGCGATGAACATCCACTCGTGACCACCCAACGCGAGGAATCCTGCAAGCGCCATGAAGTACAGCAACTGACCGAGCACATCCGCTTCATCATCCACGGCGGGATTGAAGAAGCGGGCAAATCCGAGGCCCATTTGCTGAGCCATCATGAGGCCGCCGGTCTGCACCGCGACCATCGGCATGTTCGCCATGAACCCGATCGCCGCCCCGATGGTGACATTGAGCAGGAACAACGGCAACAACGCCCAGATGGACATCGTCGCGAGATCGATCTCGATGCCCTGCAAAGCCACGACCGGCGTCAGCGCGAGCGTGAGCATGAGCGCCAGCGCGACGCGCACACGAATGGGAATCGACAGTGCGGCGAGCATCGGCGCAAAGATGAACAGACCGCTCACACGCGCGAAGACGAGCATGAAGACGGGAATCTGATCAAAGATGGCAATGAACGAACCCACACGATTCTCCGACGATGCGCGCCGTCAGGCCGGCGCGCCGGCAAACATACTGATGGCGAATTCGCCCAGACGAACCGAGATCCAACCCAGCAGCACAATGGCCACCACAACCATGACGATGATCTTGGGCACGAAGGACAACGTCTGTTCCTGGATCTGCGTGACAGCCTGAAAGAGACTGACCGCGAGACCGACGACGAGGCCCGCGCCAAGAATCGGCGCGGCAAGGATCAACGTCTCCCAGAGTGCCTGGCGCACGAGATCGATTGACTCCATATCCATGACGATTGCGCCTCCCCGCGCATGACAACGCCCACGACCGACCTACGTCACATGCGCACCCGAAGTCAGGACGAACGCCACCATCGTTGGATCAGGCTGCGTCACGCTCATCAGCAATGAACCGACGATCAACTGCCAGCCATCGACCATCACGAACAACAACAACTTGAACGGCAACGAGATCAGGACCGGCGGCAACATCAGCATGCCCATCGAGATCAGCAGGCTCGCAATCACCATGTCGATCACGAGGAACGGCAGGTAGATCCGGAAGCCCATCAGGAACGCGACCTTGAGTTCGCTCAGAATGAACGCGGGAATCAGCGACACCATGTCGACGTCTTCACGCGTGAGCGAGGCGGGATCCGAAGTATCGATGCCGCGATAGTTCAGCATCATGTACACGCCGGACCAGTTCCCGCTCGCCTCGATCTGCGCGAACATGAAGTCGCGCAATGGCTGACGTGCCTTGTCCCAGGCGACGTCGTAGTCAGTGATCTCGCCGTCGGCATATGGCTTCACCGCTTCGTCGTAGATGCGTTCGATCGTTGGGGCCATCGCCGCGAAGGACAGGAACAGACTCAGACCGATGATGACCTGACTCGGCGGCAGTCCCTGCGTGCCCAATGCCTGCCGAAGCAGCCCCAGCACGATGATGAATCGCGTGAAGCATGTACACATGATGAGGATGGACGGCGCGAGGCTGAGCACCGTCATCATCACGAGGATGTTGATGGTCGTGCTCAGCTTGGGCTTCTCGCCGGGCAGCAGTTGCACGGCACCGTCGACGACGACCAGCGGATTGACGCCGGGATCCGATGTCGGTTCGACAACCTGGCCGACCGCGGGCGCGGCACACATGGTTGCCGCCAACACGACCAGCACGATCCGCAGCAGCGACCTGCTCATCCCGCCAGCCTTCCCCGGAAGCGATTGCCGCGCGAACGCGTGAGGTCGATCACCTCGCGCTGTTCGCCGAAGCCTGGCGCGCCTTCGTGTTCCGACTCGAACTGCTCGAGCATGGCGCGAAACTTGTCGGCCGTCCGGCCACGCGAACCCGATTCGATCCGCGCCAACAAGCCGGCGACCTCATCGGGATCACTCACTTCGCTCAACGTGGTCATGCCGTGGCTGCCCTGCTGCACCAGCAGCAAGCGACGGGCGAACCGAACGATCATGATCTGCTGACCTCGCGAAACCGGAAAGCGCGCGAGCACTTCCACCACACCTGACGGGCGGGCGGCATGTCCGGGCCCAAGTCCGGCACGCGACATCAGCACACGGAGAACGACAATGAGACCAATGACGACGGCGAGCGCACCGCCGACACGAAGGAGTTCATCACGACCAATGCCCACGGATGAGGTCGTTGCGTCCGTCGGCAGCGTAAGCGTGGATTCAATGGATGATGTCGGCGCGCCGAGCGGACGCTGATCCGTCGCTGCGACCGTTTCATCACCTGCGGGGTTCGTCGATGTGGCATCGATACGCACATCGGAATCCACCGATGTTGATGCGATCGCCGAGGCGATCGTTGAACTGTTGTCAGATATATCCTGTCCCGATGCATCGGGTTCAGATGTATCGGGCGCCGATGGGTTGGACGGAGACACATCGCTCGCATCGGCTGATGGCGAGTCGACGTCACGGGCCGGCGCCACGTCGATGGAGAATCCACCGTTGAGCACCGTGGTTGGTGTCGTCGTGTCCTGGCGAGCGAGAGCATCGGCGGCGAAGGTCAATGCGACCAGCAGCACGATGCCGTGCATGATGCGAACCGTTGAGCCATCCATGGCAATGTCGTCGGATCCTCCGACCGTCGGGCATCCTGCCCGCGTTACGCAGTCTTGGCAGGCGAGGCGTGTTGAATGATCTCACTCACGCGCACGCAGAAGTTGTCATTGAGCACGAGGACTTCACCTCGCGCGACGTGTCGATCGTTGACGTAGATGTCCACGGGATCGCCCGCCGCTTTGTCGAGCTCGATGATCGACTGGGCGTTCAGACGAAGGACGTCTTCGACATACATAATGGTTCGGCCGAGTTCGATCTTCACGCGAAGCTCGACGTCGCCGAGCATGCCGATCGCTTCCGGCTCGGCGGTCGCCGTCGCATTCGCGAACTCAGGCATGGTCACCGGACCGTCCGCACCGGGCGACGATGTCTCCTGCTGGAGCTGGGAAACGGCGTCGTTGGCCGCATTGATGGCCTCTTCGGCCATGGCATCGATCGCATCGGGCGTGGCCGCACCGTCTGTCGGAGTCGGGGACGCAGCCGAGGACGCAGATGCGGCCGGCTGCTGATCCGGCGAGGGCGTCGGGGTGTTTTCAGATTGCGGGTGTTCGTCAGCCATCCATGGCCTCTCGTATTCCGCGGTTCAACGCGCGGCCGTCTCCACGCCGCGTCTGTCGATTGAACCGTGAAGGAGCCATCGGCAGAACCTGCGGAATCTCTACAGCCTCTTGCGCGTCGATTTTCGAATCGTGGTCGTCGGCCGCGCATCAGGCGTCGATCCGGAAGCCGGTCTGCATGACGATCACAGCCTTTTCCGCGATGACATCGCCGGATTCGGGATCGGTTCCGAAGCGTTCGTTGAGCAACGCGTAAACTTTGCGCGTCAGCGTTTCGAGACGCGGCTCATCGAAGTGATGCGGCTCGCTCGTGCGCCAGATCGCGGTGATGTCCGCCTTGATCTCGTTCTGGAACTGTTCCATCTCTGTCGTGACACGTTCCGCGTACTTCTGACGCGACTGCACGAAGACTTCGGTGTCATAGAGATAGGTCACGCCGGTCCGACTGTTCGGCAGCTTGCCGGACAGCACGAGCGTCTCGACGATCTTGTCATCGTCGGACATCTCCATGTCCGGCATCGGGTTGGCCTGCACTTCGTCCGGGCCGGCAAGGAACTTCATCCCGCCGACGATCACCACCGCTTCGGCGACCACGATCGCGGCCATGAGCAGCAGGACCTTGAACTTGCCGGGCTTCGCCGACGCTTCTGTCGTTTCCGGGGCGTTATCAGACATCGGTCAGCCTCCACGGGCTCGTGACGGATCAGCACGGTTCACGTCCGGACTAAGATCGTCGACCAGATGTTCGGTCAGGATAATCTCGACTCGACGGTTTTCTGAGGCCTCTGCTCCACCGGTCGCTCGCGGGCTCAGTGGTTCGCGGGTGCCGGCGGCCACGAGACGCAGCATGCGGTTATCGATGCCGAGTTCGACCAGCACATCGCGAGCGGCTTCCGCCCGCGCGTAGCTGAGGGCATCGAGGTCCTTCCATTTGAAGTTCTCGCTCGGGTACTTGGCGGCCGCGTGGCCGACGATTCGGATCTCGTTGCTGCGGCCGTCGAGCAGCTTGGCGAGTCGTTCGAGTTGCTCGCGCATCGCGGGCTTCACCTCGGCGGACTCCGGATCGAAGATGCTCGGCCCGCCGATCGTGAAGACGATGCCTTCCTTGATCTTCTTCACGCGTGTATCCGGACCATCAACGCCCGGATCGTTGTTGTTGCTGATCTTCGACTTGTCGTGATCGTTCTTGAGGGTCATCTCCTCAAGCGTCTCGATGATTGACTTGAGCGGCGGGTTATCGACCGGCAGCACGCCGATACCTCCCTGGTAGCCGAACGCTTCCTTCACCGCGGTGACGACGCGCTGGTATTCGTGCTCGCGCTTCAGTTCGGAGAACATCTGCAGGAGGATGAATAAGCAGAGCAACAGCGACATCATGTCACCGAAGGTGACGACCCATTCGGGGATTCCCTGTTCCTCTTTCTGTTTCTTCTTCGGCACGGTACACGTTCCCGGAGGTCAGGCGGCCTGCTTCTGTTCTTCTTCAGGACGCTCGGTCGGCGGCAGGAACGTGAGCAGCTTGGACTGCACGTTGCGCGGGTTCTCGCCGGACTGAATCGCCATCACACCCTGGATGATGATGGTTTTGTTCAGCACTTCATCCGCGGAGAGTCGGCCGAGCTTGTCGGCGAGCGGGAGTGCGAGGACATTGGCGAGGAGCGCGCCGTAGAGGGTCGTCAACAACGCCGCGGCCATGCCCGAGCCGATCTTGGCCGGATCATCCATGTTGCTGAGCATCGCGACAAGACCGATGAGCGTCCCGATCATGCCGAACGCTGGCGCGAATCGACCGACCGCATCGAGCAGTCCCTTGCCGGCCGCATGGCGATCCATGAGGTTCTCGAGTTCGGTTTCCATGATCGCTTCGATGACTTCAGGATCGCTGCCATCGACGGCCATGCTGATCCCGCGGACGAGGAATGGATCATCAATGTTTTCGGTGGATGCTTCGAGAGCGAGGATGCCGTCACGACGAGCGATTTCGGCGAGCTCGACGAGCTGTTCAACGAGCTTGCCGGGATCCTCGGTTTTCCCGAACACGGTCAGGAGCACGACCTTCGGGAGCTTGAGGAACTTCGCGAGCGTGAATGACGTCATGGTGGCTGCGAGTCCACCGCCGACAACGATCAGCACGGATGCCGGATCAATGTAGGCCATGAGACTACCGCCCAGCAGAACCGCCAGGAGGATCAGGAAGCTACCCAGGATGACGCCGACAACGGTGGCGATGTCCACGACCGTTCTCCAAGTCCAGTTGCACGCCGGAGGGACGTGTGTGGAGACTTATCGGTGGTCGATCCACGCCACTTAAGACAGTCCTGCGGGAAGGTCCGAAAATGGCGGGATAGGGATGAGGGGTTTGGGATGAGGGATGAGGACCACGCCGACAATGAGCAACGTGACGTGTCGGATCGCTGTCAAGGCGTCAATCCAGGCCCGGT
>JBCCFX010000133.1:0-11881 GCA_039029515.1 Planctomycetota bacterium | reverse complement strand
GGGTTGCACGATGAACTGCAGGCGATCGCACAGGAGGTGCTTCCGAAACTCGAAGCACGGCATATTGCGTGTCATATGGAAATCGATCCGCGCCTTGCGTCCATGCCTGCGGGCGTCATCGGCTCGGTTGTCCGGCACGGCATGAATCGTGCCCTGCATGCATGCGACGCCGAAGGTCGTTCACATCGTCGAATCGATGTCTCTGTGGAATTGAACGCCGGCGCCGAGATCGAAGTCTTCATTGCAGACACCGGAGCGATCATTGCCGAGGGTTCGGAAGACCTCAATGACTCTCTCGAGTGGCTCGAACGCTGCGACCAGTTGGTCCACAGCATGGGCGGGACCGTCAGCCTCGTTCGCGCACCATTCGATCGGGGAAGCGTTTTTCGGCTTCGGCTTCCGTTGACGGGCTGGAGTGAGGATGTCTGAAGCCAATCGCCGGATTCTGATTGCCGACGCCGACAGGATTGTTGCGAAGAACATCGCGAGCTTTCTTGAGCGCGATGGCTGTGACGTGGTCGTCGTGCCCGGCGGTGCCGATGCGATTGACGCGATCACTGCCGCTCGATCAGGTGACGCTCACCATCCACCCCAACCGTTTGCTGTCTTGATTGCGGATCTGCGTCTGCCGGACATCAATGGCCAGGAGTTGATTCGCAAGGTCCGTGAGATTGATCGATCGATCATGTTCATCGCGGTCACCGGCTTTGGCACGATCGAAGATGCCGTTTCTACTGTTCGATTTGGTGCGATTGACTACCTGACCAAACCGTTGATCGAGGACGAGCTTCGACTCAGTGTCGACAAAGCTATTCACCAGCACGCATTGATCGCCGAAAACTCGCAGCTGCGCCAACAACTCGACGAGCGCTACGCGCTCGACTCAGTCGTCGGTCAGGATGATCGGATGCGGCGTATCTTTGATGTCGTGCATGCGGTCGCACCCAGCAAGACGACCGTGCTGATGTGCGGCGAGTCCGGCACCGGTAAGTCGATGATCGCTCGCGCGGTTCATCGACTTTCGCCACGCGCGGATGCGCCATTTGTCGAGATCTCGTGTGGCTCGATCCCTGAAACGCTTCTGGAATCCGAGTTGTTCGGGCACGTTCGCGGCGCCTTTACCGGCGCGCACGCAGACAAAAAGGGTCGGTTCCTTGCTGCGCACGGCGGCACGATTTTTCTGGACGAGATCAACTCGGCGTCGGCGGGTATGCAACTCAAGCTGTTGCGTGTGTTGCAGGAGCGCGTGCTTGAGCCGGTCGGTTCAGATGCGCCGGTTGAAGTTGATGTCCGTGTGATTCTCGCGAGCAATCAACCGTTGGAAGATCTGGTTGCGCGTGGCGATTTCCGTCAGGACCTCTACTACCGCATCAATGTGGTGACGATCGATCTGCCGCCATTGCGCGATCGGACGGCTGATGTGGTGCTCCTCGCAACGCATTTCCTCGAAGAGAAATCCGCCGAGATCGGGAAGCAGATCACAGGCTTCAGCGATGAAGCGCTGCAATGTCTGCGTGCGTATCCGTTCCCGGGCAACGTGCGCGAGCTTGAGAACGTCGTGGAGCGTGCGGTCGTGCTGACGACGGCAACTCGAATCGGCGTACAGGATCTGCCGGAACAGGTGATCAACGCGCCTCGCTCATCGCGCTCTGCGACAGCCGGTCAGCTTCAACTTGCGGACTACACGCCGATGCCATTGCGTGAAGCATTGCAGGAGCCGGAGAAGCAGATCATCCTCGCGGCGCTGCAAGCCAATGATTGGAATCGGCAGCGCACGGCGGAAGTGCTCGATATCAATCGAACCACGCTCTACAAGAAGATCAAGCAGTATGAGCTGGAGCGCTACGGCCAGGCTGGCTGATGCGCGCGTTGCGGGCGGTTTAGATCGGATCATCCGTCGGCTGGTCACTCGGAACACCGAGGTACTGCAGCGTGTGATCGATCACGTCACGGACTACCGGTCCCGCGACCGCACCGCCGTAATGGGCGATGGTCTTGTCCGGGTCATCAATGATGCACAGCACGACGATCTGAGGATCGTTGAACGGCGCGCCAGCGATGAACGAAGGCATGTAGCGATCCTCGTGATAACCGCCACCTTCGCGCTTCGGCAACTGTGGCGTACCCGACTTACCGAACAATTGATAAAGCTCGGACTGTGCCCGTCGACCGGTGCCGCGCATCATCACATCGCGAAGGGCTGCGCGCGTGGTGCGGACCGTTTCCTCACTCACGATCCGATGGACCGCTCGGAACTGCTCACTGTCCGGCGTCGTGGCGGTGATGCGCAGTGCGGGCATCGTGCCATCCCGCGCGAACACGCTGAACGCACGAATCATCTGGACGGCAGTCACGCCGATCTCATGGCCCATCGGAACCGACGTCTGGGTGTAGTGCGTCCACTTCTGGCGCGGCGTCACGAGACCGATGGTCTCACCTGGAATCCCGCAGAATGTCCGGCGACCGAATCCGAACTCACTGACTGACTCCTGGAGTTCCTCGTGGGACATGCGCTCGGCGACGATCGCCATACCACTGTTCATGGACTTCACGAGCACGGTCTGCCAGTCCACGCGGCCGTAGTAGTGCGAATCACGAATCAACCGTCCCTGACTCGTGCGGTGGCCAGTGTGATCAGGGCAATCCAGCATTTCATCCGGCGTCGCGTACCCCAGTTCGGTGGCGACGGCCCAGAAGAACGGCTTGAACGTCGAACCCGGTTCGTAGGGATCGGTCACACATCGGTTTCGTCCCAAGGAAGGATGCGTCTTGCGCATTTCATCGGATGTGAACTCATCCCAGCCTTCACGCTCACGCAACGTATCGCACATCGCGAGAATTTCGCCGGTCGTGCAGTCAATCACGATCAGTCTGCCGCCGCCGGCGTTGTGTTCATCAACGCAGGTCTGGAGCCGCTGTTCCGCGAACTCCTGCACGACGAGATCAATGCTGAATCGAATGTCGCGGCCATCCTGTGCCGGCGTGTACTGTTCGGGATCGATCCACAGTGCACGACGTTTGGTATCGCGGACGAACTCGAGCGAGCCGCGAGATGGTGCGAGCGTGGTATCGAATGCGTGTTCAAAGCCCCCGAGCCCTGAATGTTCGAAACCGACCGTGCCAACGATGCTCGTGGCAAGGTCGCCGTGCGGATAGTGGCGAACGAGCCGTGGTTCGAGACCGACGCCGCGCAGTTTGGCGTTCTGGACTGCATCGACCTGCCAATCATCGAGCAGGTGGTTCACGACGATGTATCGACTGTCGGGCCGCTTGGAGATCTCTTGATCGATGCGAGCCGGATCATCGTTCAGTACAGCCGCAAGGTCGACCGCGATAGTGTGCGGATCGTCGACGACCATCGGGTCGATGAAGACGCGATAGCCGACCGAGCTCGTCGCGAGAATACGACCGCGTCGGTCGAGCAGATTGCCGCGTCGACCGAGTTCTGCCTGACTGCTGACGGTCGGATTCGATGAGGCCACGAGTCGATCATCGGGAGCCAGCTTGAGTTGCACGACACGGCCGACGATGACCGCGAGCGCCAGCAGCATGCCAAGCACGTACAGGCGCGCGAGATAGGCAACGCGGCGAGCCTGCGAGGTCAACAGTGGGGCATCAGTCGACATAGGGAATTGGTTCGGAGCCTTCGATGATGGTCTGGGTGTCTGCGGCCGGCATGGCGAGTGGCCGCATCGGAATCGGTTGCCAGTCAACCGACTCCTGATCGACAGTGGCGCGAATCTGATCGGGGCGCACACGGACGGCGATCTCGGTCTGCAACTGCCAGAGCGTCTGCTCGTGATGGCGGTATTCCTCGTGCAGCACCTTGATCTCGTTGGTGAGATTGACGCGCTGCTGCCGGACGTGGAGCAGCGCAAGCCCAATGACACCGAAGGCGAGCACGATGGCAATCATCTTGGAGGCGGCGTGGTGCACGGTCGTTACCGGGGGAGTTTCAGTGTGGCACCGACGATCAGTCGATCCGGGTTCTTGATCACGCTCTTGTTCGCGTCGTACAGCTCACGCCAACGTTTCGCGGAACCGAGTTCGCGCTGCGCGATCTCAGACAGCGTGTCATTGGACTGCACCACGTATGTTCGTGTCTTCGGTGCCGGCGGCGGGCTGCTTGTGCGCTCGCGTGGCAGCGGCGGCGACACCGAGGTGCGATGCTGGCCGGTGATGAGCACCGAACGGGCGGGAACGCGCAGCCGGTGGCCGACACGAAGCATGTTCGGATTCGCCAGGCCGTTGTACTCGGCAAGGCGCTGTACGAGCGAAGTGTCGCCGTAATACAGGTCGCAGATCGTGGTCAGGTTCTCGTTGGACCGCACATCGTGCAGCGTTGCATCGGCGGTGATGTTCGCGGGTCGGTCGGGCGCGTGCAGTGGATCCTGCAGATTCGGAATCTGGATGACCGGCACATCAGACGATGTGTACGTGGTTGGAGCGTAGGTGGTCCTTACGGGATCCTGCGGGCGCTGCCGGATGGGATCCTGCGGCTGGACGGTGTACCGATCAGGCCCGCGGTGGACGGTCTGATAGGTATCCACGACCGTGGCCGGCGTCGGCGCGGGTCGGGCGACGTCGATCAGGCTCGGGTCCTGATTCCGGCTGTGATTGAGTGGATCGCTGTCGGGTCTGAGGTCAGCCGTCTCCTGGCCACGGGCGACGGAGAAGTGATCCGAGACCAGAATGCCTACAAAGAGGAACAGACCAAAACCAACCACCAGCGCAAGCTTGTTTTCCCGTGTCATTACCGCAGCGTCCATGCCTCGGTCGTCCCTGGTATCCCTCAGGTCCGATCGTTCTCACTTGACGGGTCATCCCTCCTGGACGCCCTGAATTCGATCGCACGAAGCTTCGCAGATCGGGCTCGCGGGTTCTGACGGGTTTCTGTGTCGCTGGCAACACAGGGTTTCTTCGTCAGGCGTTCCACCGTGCCCGAGGCGGCCATGGCCGCGAATCCTCGTTTGACCTGTCGATCCTCCAGACTGTGGAAGCTGATGATCGCGACTCGAGCGCCCGCCGAAAGCCACCGTGCCTCGTCCGGGGCTTCGATCTGCCGTCGAATCGAATCGAGCAGCGCGTCCAGTGCTGACAGCTCGTCGTTGACCGCAATTCGAAGCGCCATGAAGGTACGCGTGGCCGGGTGAAGGCGGGACTCCCGTGCGCGGGATCCATACGCTTCCGAGACCAGTTGCGCCAGTTGCGCCGTAGTGACGATCGGCCGAACCTCGCGAGCGTGTATAAGTTTTCGGGCGATCTTTCGGGCAAACGGATCCTCGCCGAACGAATAGATGAGGTTTGCAAGCTCCCTTTCACTGATTCGGGCGAGCAGATCCGCCGCTGTCGTGCCGCCTGAACGGTCCAGACGCATGTCCAGCGGCCCATCGTGCGTGAAGCTGAACCCTCGATCCGCCTCATCCAGATGAACGGATGCGACGCCGAGATCGGCCAGCAGACCGTCCGCAACGATGCCCCGCGATCGAAGTTCCTCGGCAACCCGAACAAAGCTCGCATGAATCGGCACAAATTGCCCGTCTGCCTGTTCGACCCGTCGCGATGCGAACGCAAGATTGTCGGCATCGAGATCGAAACCCACGACCCGGCCACCCTTGCCGACTTGTTGGAGCAACGCGAGCGTATGTCCACCACGTCCAACCGTGGCATCGACAATCGTCGCACCAGGCTGGGGCGCGAGAAGCTCGAGCGATTCTTCGAGCAGTACGGGCGTATGGCCGATGGTTTCTGCCATATCCTTCTTGTACCACGCCCGACCCATCCCGGCGTCACGGAGATCGTCCCATGACCCGATATCGATCCATCGCTGTCATGTTGCCGCTCCTGCTGCTCGTTGCGGCCATGACCGGCTGCACCGGCATGCGCTTCGTCGTGGACCTCATTCCGGCCGAGAATGAACTCGACGAGACCATGGTGCTCAAAGATGGCGGCCCCGGTACCCGACCCAATCACAAGGTGGCGCTGATTGACGTCAACGGGCTGCTTGCCGACGCCGACCGATCCTCGGTCCTTGGCGATGGCGAGAATCCGGTGGCGAGTCTCGCGGAGTCGCTCGAACGCGCCAGACAGGACAACCGTGTCCGCGCGGTGGTCATCCGGCTTAACTCACCCGGCGGCACCGTCACCGCGAGCGATGTGATGTATCGCGAAGTCCAGGCGTTCCGCGCTGAGACCGGCAAGCCCGTTGTCATGCTCATGGGCGATGTCGCCGCCTCGGGCGCGATGTACCTTGCGTGCGCCGGCGATTCGATCATTGCACATCCGACATCCATCACTGGATCCATCGGCGTGATCATGCAACTCTTCGATGTCTCTGATGGCATGCGCCGGCTCGGTATCAGTTCGAACGCAATCACGTCGGGCCCCAACAAAGACATGGGCTCGCCGTTCGACACGATGGAAGACAGCCATCGCGCGTTGTTCCAGGACATGGTCGATGAGTTCTACGGCAGCTTCCGGACCATCGTCACGGACAATCGTCCGGATCTCGCGGAGAGTGATCTCGGCTGGGTGACCGATGGTCGTGTCGTCACGGGTCGCCGTGCAGCGGAGATCGGGCTCGTCGATAAGACCGGTGATCTTCGCGATGCGTTTGCTGAAGCGAAAACGCTTGCGGGAATCGATGCTGCGCGGCTGATGAAGTATCACCGCACACTTGATTACGTCGGAAGTGCGTATGCCAGCGCACCGGTACCACTGCAGATCAACATGATCAATGTGGACGTCTCAGGTGTGACGGCGCGTCAGCCCGGTTTTCTCTACGTCTGGGATCCGAGTGTCTGGTGAACGAGTCAATCCGCGCGAAGCGCTCCTGATTCACCTGCATATCCCGAAGACCGCCGGGACGACGCTCAGTCGGCTGGTGCGACTTCGGCTCTTGCGCTGGCCACCCACGCACTGGTTTGACCACGCCATAATGATGGGGGACTACAACGTTCCCTGGCTGGACCAGCGCTACGCCCATCTTGACCGACTCTCGCCGCGTCGCCAGCGACGTGTTCGGTTCTTCGGTTCGCATCACTTCGGGTGGGGCGTACACGAACGTCTACCTTCTCGCCGCCCGTCAGCGTACCTGACGATGCTGCGTGACCCCGTGGCGCGCGTCATGTCGACCTATTCGTTCCTGCGGCGCGAACGACGAATCGAACCGACGATGTCGATCTCGTCGTTCCTCGATCAGCCGAAGCCGTTTCGGACGTTCCATGTCGATGAATGCCAGCTTCGATTCCTCGCCGGCGAGCGCGGCGAGGTCATCGACGTTCCCCCCGGCGCATGCACGCAGACGATGTGCGATGTCGCGATGGAACGACTCGATTCGATGTTCTTTGTCGGGATCATGGAGGCGTTCGATGCATCCATGATGCGGCTCGCTGCGGCGATGCAATGGCGTTCGTGTCGCTATCACCGCGCGCAGGTCACACCCCGACCGATCGACATTGATGACGACATCCGCGAGCGCATCGAGTCTGCCAACCGGTTTGATCGCCAACTCTACATGCACGCGCGGCAGATTCATGATGCCTCACTCAATGCCATGGGTGATGATCGTGAGCAACGACTTGAACAGCATCAGCGCCGTGTGGCTCGTTACTCGAGGACGCTCGGACGCGCGCAGGATGCACTGCCGACGATTCGTCGTGGTCTGGAACGGATGAAGCTGATGCCGAACGGGCAGCGTTACGCAGCGTCGGCTGAATCGGCGATGACGGAATCATCGGATGAGGCCGTCTGATCTGGCATCGCATCCGCGGTCGCGACCGGTGTCACGTCGAATCGATCAAGTTCGAGCTTGTCGATGAAGTTGATCGAGATCTCGTGCAGTCGCTGCGCGACGTGTCGGCAATTGACGATGACGCCGTCGACAACACATATGCGTTCATCCTGCATCGGGATCTGCAGACGACACTTGCTACCGGGGTAGACGAAACCGCCGTGCAGTACGGAAAGGCCAGATGCCGAGATGTTCCGTCCATGCACCAAGAACTTCGTCGGTTGGTTCTTGTCGTTGAAGATGTCGAGACGGATCTCGCATCCCGCGAATCGGAATCGCGTTTCGCGACGGCGTGCATCCTGATCACCGAGAGTTTGTCGATCGAGCGTGTCGACGATGGCCTCCCAGGTCGCCCGGGGGAGCTTCACCGAATCAACGTACTCATGGCCATGTGATGCGTGCATGCTTCGGTTCCGGCAAGGTTCTGCCTTCGTCGTCGAACCGATCGCGGGAGTGCTTCAGTGATTCACCAGAGACCGGGCGAGGCGTCCGATAAGTGAAGCGCGCAGCCGGTAATGGTGCGCTCGACCTACCCGAACACGTTGCGTTTCACGAGATGAGCTGCCGCATCAGATCCCGAGGAGCAATCGCTCCGGATTCTCGATGCATTCCTTGACGTGCACGAGGAATCCAACGGCTTCCGCGCCGTCCACGATGCGATGGTCGTAGCTCATCGCCAGGTACATCATCGGGCGCAACGCAATCTGGCCCGGGTTGTCCGGATCTTCCATCGGGCGCTTCATGATCTTGTGCATGCCGAGAATGCCCGATTGCGGCGGGTTGAGAATCGGGGTCGAATTCAGCGAACCATACACGCCGCCGTTGGAGATCGTGAATGTGCCGCCGGTCATTTCATCAATCGAAAGCTTGCCGTCACGAGCACGAATCGCGAAGTCCTTGATCGTGCCTTCAATCTCTGCGAATGACATCGTCTCCACGTTCCGCAACACCGGGACGACGAGGCCTTTCGGCGTGCCAACCGCAACGGAGACGTCGCAGTAGTCATGGAATTCGATCTCGCCGCCATCGATGTACGCGTTGACGCGCGGGTACGACTGCAACGCCGAGACGCATGCTTTCACGAAGAAGCTCATGAATCCGAGATTCACGTTGTACTTCTCGATGAACGACTCCTTGAACCGCTTTCGGAGCGCCATGACTTCAGTCATGTCTGCTTCGTTGAACGTGGTCAGCATTGCAGCCGTCTGCTGCGCGCTGACAAGGCGTTCGGCGATTCGCGCCCGGAGCTTCGACATCTTCTCACGACGAACGCCGCGCGTGCCGGCAGCAACGGTGATCGGTGCGCCTGCCGGCACGGTTGCAGGCATGGTGCTTGCCGGTGCGTTTGCAACCGCAAGGACATCGCTCTTGGTGATTCGGCCGGAAGGTCCGGTGCCCGTCACGCCAGTCAGGTTCACGCCTTTGTCTGCCGCGATCTTCTTCGCGACCGATGTCGCTCGCGCCTGATCATTTTCCGCGGCGACGGCGGCGGCTGGTGCCGGCGTAGACGTCGTCGGTGCTTGTGCCGGAGCGGCATCTGCTGATGCACTCCCGTTGGCACCTGCAGGTTTCGATGCGTTCGAGTCAATGACGCCGATCACATCGCCAACGTTGCGCTCGTCGCCTTCGTTGGCCACGATCTCCAGCAATCCTGCTTCGGGCGCGGGTACTTCAAGGGTGACCTTGTCGGATTCGATTTCGACGAGCGTCTCATCGCGCTCGACCCACTCGCCGGTCTTCTTGTGCCACGGTCCGAGGACGACTTCGGTGATCGATTCGCCGGGGCTGGGAATGGTGATCTCAACGGGCATGGTGATGATGATCTCGCACAAGAGGGTCGAAGCACGAACGAATCACGGACACTCAGCCGGCGACGTTCGTCGCGGCCATCGTGGCGGCAGAGACATTGCCGTGCACAGCATGCGTGACGATTGTCTCCTGCTCGCGGTTATGCATTTTGGTCGACGCGACGGCGGGGGTAGAGTTCGCATCCCGTCCGACATACGTCACATCAAGGCCATGGACATCGCGCAGGCGCGGTTCGATGTATCGATACGCACCCATGTTCTGGGGTTCTTCCTGGACCCACAGAACGTCCTCGACGTTGCTGTATCGCGCAAGCATCGCCTTCATCGGCTCCGCCGGATACGGATACAACTGTTCGAGTCGAACGATCGCCACGTGTGATGCGTTTTCCGCATCGCGCTGTGCCATCAGGTCGTAGTACACCTTGCCGGAACACAACAACAGACGGCGGACATCCGCAGGCTTCTGCACCCCCGGGTCATCGACGACGTGCTGGAATCGACCATTGACCAACTCGTCCACCGTACTGACCGCTTTCGGGTGACGAAGGAGGCTCTTCGGTGACATGATGATCAGTGGCTTCCGGAAATTCCGCTTCATCTGTCGGCGCATGACATGGAAGATCTGCGCGGGCGTCGTCGGGTACACGATCTGCATGTTCTTATGCGCACACAGGCTCAGGAATCGTTCCAGCCGTGCGGAGGAGTGTTCTGGTCCCTGGCCCTCGTACCCATGGGGAAGCAGGCACACCAGGCCAGTGCATCGTTCCCACTTGGCTTCCGCGGATGCGATGAACTGATCGAAAATCACCTGTGCACCGTTGGCAAAATCGCCGAACTGCGCTTCCCAGATGATCAACATGTTCGGATCACCGAGCGAATAGCCGTACTCAAACCCAACGCACGCGCTCTCGGTCAGCGGACTGTTGTGAATGCAGAAACGACTCTGGCCATCGGCGATGGTGTTGAGCGGCGAATGCCCCATGCCGGTGGTCTGATCGAACAAGACCGCGTGGCGATGGCTGAACGTGCCGCGTTCGACGTCCTGTCCTGTGAGTCGAACCGCATGGCCTTCCATGAGCAGTGAACCGTAGGACAGCATCTCGCCGAGTCCCCAGTCGATCGGTTCGTTCGCGTCAAGCGCGCCGCCGCGATACGCCATGAGCTTCTTCAACTTGCGATGCGCGGTGAATCCCTCGGGGACCGAACCCAGTGACGCAGCGACTTGGTCGAGCGTCGTGCGCGCCACGCCGGTCTCGACGGGGGCATCGTTGTAGTCTTCGGTCAGATCCTTCCAGACGGAACGGAACGCGTCCACATTCGGATCGATCGGATTCTCGCGGCTCCGCGCCTGCGCTTCGTCGAGTGCGGTGCGATGCGCATCGTAGATCTCGTTGAACGTCGCCTCGTCGAGGTGACCTTCCTTCGAAAGACGTTGGACGTACTGCTTCAGTACCGGCGTGTGCTTCTTGATGCGCTCGTACATCAGCGGCTGCGTGAACGTCGGTTCATCGCCTTCGTTGTGGCCGTACTTGCGATAGCACCACATGTCGATGACGACGTCTGCCTTGAATCGCTGTCGGTATTCGATCGCAAGTCGTGCGACGAATGCCATGGCTTCCGGATCGTCGCCGTTGACGTGGAAGATCGGCGCGTTGGCGATCTTCGCGATGTCCGTGCAATAGGTTCCGCTGTGCGCATCTGACGGATTCGTGGTGAAACCGATCTGGTTGTTGATCACGAAGTGCAGCGTGCCGCCGACGGTGTAGCCGTCGAGGTTCATCATGTTGAACATCTCGGCGACGATGCCCTGGCCGGGGAAACTCGCGTCGCCGTGAATGCAGATCGGTACGCATTGCACGCGTTCGGTGTCAGCGCGAAGTCGCTGCTTGGCACGTGCGCGGCCCATGACCACGCTGTGACCGAATTCAAGGTGCGATGGATTCGGCGAGAGCGTCAGACGCACGATGTCGCCGCCCGAGGTGACATGATCGGAGCTGTAGCCGCGGTGATACTTCACATCGCCGCCACCTTCGACGAAGTCCTCGACCCATGCTTCCTCGAACTCTGTGAAGATCTGGTCATACGTCTTGTTGAGAATGTTCACGAGCACATTCAGGCGGCCACGATGCGCCATGCCGATCGTGTACTCCTCGACGCCCATCGAGGGTCCGAGTTCCACGATTTCATTCAACGCCGGGATGATCGCTTCGCCGCCTTCGAGGCCGAAACGCTTCTTCCCTTTGTAGCGAGTGTCGAGAAAGTTCTCGAAGCCGTCCGCGCG
>JBCCFX010000132.1:0-11904 GCA_039029515.1 Planctomycetota bacterium | reverse complement strand
CGAGCAGCATGCCCGCGCCGCGTACGGTCTGCACGACGAGCGCGCGAGCAGTTGCCGGTTCGAGCCCGACATCGATCGCCGCCTGCTCCATCGCTTCGGCGAGTCGAAACACGTATGCCGGTCCAGAGCCGCTGACCGCAGTCACCGCGTACATGTGCGCTTCATCCACGCGCACCGTGCGACCGATCGCACCGAACAACGCCATGGCCAGTGCATCATCGCCATCGTGCGCGCCGTCGCCCAACGCGATCGCCGACATCCCTTCGCGAATCCGGCTTGGCGTGTTCGGCATCACCCTGACGATCCGCGCCTGATCACCCAGCGCAATGCGCATCGTGCCGCTGGACAAGCCTGCCATCACGGAGATCACCACCTTCGATGTCGACAGCGCGCCGATCTGCCCGGCAACGGCCGGAAACACCTGCGGTTTGACCGCGAACAGCAACTGCTCCGCGGCATTCGGATCCGGAAGCGACTCGGCGGCAGCGCAGCCTTGATCCGTGTACCGACGACGTGTTGATGCCGATGGATCGATGACCAGCACGTCGCTGGGCGTCAGCACGCCGGCGTCCAATGCGCCATCCAGCACCGCGCTTCCCATGTTGCCTGCCCCGATGACCGCCAGGCGATGTGATGCCACCGCAGACCTCCCTGTTCATGCCCTGAAGCGAGCCGCATCATACTGAGCCGGATTCTGTTCAGATTCCATGAATCCGGTGAGCACGCTCGGCGAAGTGACCAACAGCGTGATGATCATGGCCACCAATCCACCTCGTACCGATCTGTTCAGCCGACTGGATGACGGGGATCGCGATGCCTTCACGGAACTCGTGGATCAGTATGGAGGCCTGATCTGGTCCATGGTGCGAAATGTGCTGCGGTCGAGTGCTGACCGCGACGATGCCGTCCAGGACATCCTGATGAGCCTGTGGAAGAATGCCGGTCGCTTCGATCCATCGATCGCGAGCGAAGCCACGTTCATCGCGATGATCACGCGGCGACGCCTGATTGATCTTCAGCGTCGACGTGGCCGCCGCCCCGACCACGATGCACTGCCGGTGGAGCCGGCCCTGATCAGCACTGATCGTCTGCCTGAGCGACTCGAGCAATCGGAAGAGGTTCGCGTCGTCATGCAGGCCATGGGCCAGCTCCGCCCGGCTCAACAGCGTGTGCTCACGCTCGCCATTCAACATGGACATACGTACGAGCAGATCGCCGAGGTCACGGGCATGCCGGTCGGCACGGTCAAGACGCACGCGCGGCGCGGCTTGATGAAGGTTCGCGACCTGTTGTCCACCACCTCGACCGATGCATCGTCGAGACAGCACGAGGAGATTCACGATGCGTGACGAATTCGGTCATGAGTCCCGCGATTCCCGGTTGATCGATCAGCTGCTCGGACAGCTCGACGACGATGGCGCTGTCATGGACACCGATCTGAGCGACATCAATGACATCTCATCGCTCGAACTGACGACAGCACGAATGCAGGCAACGCTGGCGGTCATCGACGATGACATGACGCCCATGCCCGATGACATCCGCAACCGCATGTATGCCTTGAATCCGACGACGGCGATGACCACGTCGTCTTCGCCCATGCGATTCCCGTTCGCCGGATTTGTTGCCGCCGCGGCGTGCATCGCGATGGTGGTCTCGGTGTTCGTGATGCAGTCACGAACGGACACCGTCGCTGACCTCCGCGAGACGATTCTCGTTTCCGCGGAAGATGCGTGTCAGGCGCGATGGCTCGATCAGAACGATCCAACGGTGACACGCGAGCCTGGTGGCGATGTGATCTGGAGTGCGGTCGAGCGCACCGGCGTCCTGCAGATCTGCCACGTCCCGATCAACGAGTCCGCGCAGGAGCGATACCACGTCTGGATGGAAACGGCCGGCGGCGATCCAGTCCTGCTGGCGACATTTGATGTGACCGATCCCTCCGAATTCAAGCTGGTAAAGCTCTCGCTGCCCGATGAGGCCGATCCGACCGGGTTCGTCGTGACCCTCGATGCACCGACCTCCACCGCTATGGCCGCTGGCACGATGATCGTCCGGACCGGGTCGGTCAACGCGATCGGGATCGCCGCAAGCTGAGTCCCCTTTCTCCGATGGCCGCAGGCGGTTACGATTCGGGTGAGGCAACACCCGCAACATGACCCAGGCCAACACCAATACCCGCATGGCACTCCCGTTCGAACAGCCGGTCACCGAGCTGGAACGGCAGATCGTCAGCCTTGAGGCGCGGGATGACAGCACATCGTTTGCCGACGAACTGACATCGCTGCGCGAGAATCGCGACAGCATGCTGAAGAAGCTGTACGACAACCTGTCGCCGTGGGACGTTGTCCGTGTGGCCCGGCATCCGAATCGTCCGCAGACTTCCGATTACATCGAGCGCATCTGTCGTGACTTCCGTCAGCTGCACGGTGATCGTCGTTTCGGCGATGACCCTGCGATCGTGACCGGATTCGGGCGCATCGGTTCGCACAAAGCCATGGTGGTCGGCCATCAGAAGGGCAAGACGACGCAGGAGAAGATCGCATGCCACTTCGGCTGTGCGCATCCTGAGGGGTATCGCAAGGCACTTCATAAGATGAAGCTCGCCGAGAAATTCGGCCTGCCGATCGTGACGTTCATCGATACGCCCGGTGCGTATCCCGGCGTGAAAGCCGAAGAGCGCGGGCAGGCGGAAGCAATCGCGACGAATCTGCTGGAGATGAGCCGGCTGCGGACGCCGATTGTGTGCGTCGTGATCGGCGAGGGCGGATCGGGCGGAGCACTCGGTATCGGCGTCGGCGACCGCGTCGCGATGCTCGAGTATTCGTGGTACTCCGTGATCAGTCCCGAGGGGTGTGCCGCGATCCTCTGGAAGGTCGCCAACGAGGACACGAATTCCGCCGCGGCCCGCGCCCTGGCGCTCACGGCCCGGGACAATCTCTCCAACAAGTTGATCGATGACGTCATCCGCGAGCCGCTCGGCGGAGCCCACCGAAATGTGGATATGGCGTCGGCAGCGGTCGAGACCTGGATTACCGACCGATTACGCGAATTGAAGCGATTCAAGCCAACCACGCTGGTGGAAAGACGTTACGAGCGTTTCCGCCGAATCGGGCCAATCGATACATCGACAGCCTCTGAAGAGCCGTCAGCCGCGGATTGACCCCTGCGGATACGACTCCTACCATGCCCGACTTAAATCGGCACCCACTTCCGACCTGATCGTGAGACTCGGTCTCAATGGGTGCCCGGTCAGCATGGGAAGCTTGGACGTGGCCCGCAAGACCACAAGTAAGAAGAAGACCACCAAGAAGACGACCAAGAAGAAGTCGTCGTCCCGGCCGTCAACCCGCAAAACCACGTCCAAAAAGACCACTTCGAAGAAGAAGGCGTCCTCGCGCGCCGCCACCTCGAAGAAAAAGACCACCAAAAAGAAGGCCGCTTCGAAGAAGAAGACAACCTCGCGCGCCGCCGCGTCCAAGAAGAAGACGTCGTCGAAGAAGAAGACCACGTCCAAGAAGAAGACCGCAACGCGAGCCGCCGCTTCGAAGAAGAAGACGACGTCGAAGAAGAAGGCGACCACCAAGAAGAAGGCCGCAAGCTCGAAGAAGACGACGTCCAAGAAGACCACGTCGAAGAAGACTGCGTCCAAGAAGACCACGAGCAAGAAGACCACGAGCAAGAAGAAGGTCACTGCGGCGTCATCATCCAAAAAGACGACCAGCAAGAAGACCACGAGCAAGAAATCTTCATCTAAGAAAACCACGGCCAAGAAGTCGGGCAAGGTTCCGAAGGGTCGATCCGTGGCGGAAGTCGCCAGCGCATCAGATGCCGATGCGCAAGGCTATGTCTACGTCAACGGTCGACGCATTCGCATGATCAGCACCAAGGGCATTCCGGCCGTCAAAAAGACTCGGTCAACTACCAAGGTGCAGGCACAGGAACCAGAAAAAGCCGTCTCGAACATCAAGACGAAGCTCACCGCCAAACAACTCCGGCATTACAAAGAACGGCTGCTGTTGAAACGCCGCGAGATCGTTGGCGATCTGGATGCGATGGAAACGCAGGCATTGCGCTCCGGCGGCGGCAACCTGTCAACGATGCCGATCCATATGGCCGACATCGGTTCGGATACCTACGACCAGGATTTCATGCTCGGTATGGCCGAAAGCGAACGCAAGGTCATCCGCGAGATTGATGATGCGCTCAAGCGCATCATGAACAAGACATACGGCGTCTGCCAGATGACCGGCGAAGCGATTCCCATCGCGCGTCTCGACGCGAAGCCGTGGGCAAAGTACACGGTCGAAGCCGCACGCAAACTCGAAAACCAATGGGGTGCATAGCGAGATGACCGGCACAACGAGCTCGCCCGTCTCGCATCCCCAACCGCTCGACCACGCCTGGCGATCACCGCGCGCGTGGCTGATGCTGCTCGCGGTGCTCGCCCTCGGATTGACGATCGATCTGTGGTCCAAAACGTGGGCGTTCGAAAACGTCGCCGATGAGCCGGTGATCCTTGAACGGGATCAACTCCTCAACAACGTGCAGTACACGCCGATCCCGTACGAACACGCGATCGGCCCCGGCGTGCGCGTGATCCCCGGCCTGCTCGAATTCAAACTCGTGTTGAATCCCGGCGCAGTCTTTGGGATCGGCCCCGACAAACGCTACTTCTTCATCGTGTTCACGTTCATCGCACTCGCCGGTGGTCTCTTTGTCTTTGGCCGCATGACGGCAGTGCGACATCACAAAGCCCATGCCGCGATCGGTCTCATCCTTGCCGGCGGCCTCGGGAATCTCTACGACCGACTCTTCGTCGGGCGTGTGCGCGACTTCCTGCACATGCTGCCTGATCGCCATCTGCCGTTCGGCTGGAACTGGCCCGGTGGAAACCAGGAGATCTTTCCGTGGATCTTCAACATCGCCGATGTCATGCTGCTCGCGGGCGTTGGCGTGCTCATGCTGCACATCAATGCCGTTGAGCGCGCCCACGCGGCGGCCAAAGAAGCAGCGAAGGCGGAACAGGATGACGACGCAAAGTCAGCATCAGATGATGCGACGGACAATACGTCATCGCCTGATGCCGCCAATACACCATCGTCAGACTAAGCGCGCGCTGGCGGCGACCATGCATCGAGCATCGTGCGCATCGAATCCAGATCAATCAGATCAGACTGCTGAAGCCGTTCAGGCAGTGATTCCAGTGTGTGCGCTGCGTCGAGCACAAACGGCCCCACCGCGGTGCGCGTGATGGACAGACACACACCGCCGGTCCCGAGGGCTGATGCGAGATCCAGCGCCAGACTGCGCACATAGAAGCCTTTGGCGCAATGGACATCGAGCGTCAGCACCGGCCATTCGTACGCGACGATCGACATCGCGTACGTGTACGCAGCCCGCGGCGGGACTTCGACGTCTTCACCGCGTCGAGCGCGCTTGTACGCGCGCACGCCATCAATCATCACGGCGCTGTGCAGCGGCGGACGTTGTTGGATGTCGCCGGTGAACTGCGTTTCGAGGATCGCCTGGATCGCATCGCGCGATGGCGGCGTCGCCACGTCGATGTCCTCCGGCTCGAGTTCCAGATCACCCGATGGTGTCCATCGGCTGAGGTCGATCTCCGTTCGGTACTGCTTGTCGGTATCCATGAGCGATGGAATGGACTTTGTCGCTTTGCCGACCGCGAGCACGAGCACGCCGGTCGCGAGTGGATCAAGCGTCCCCGCGTGGCCGACCTTGGGAACGCCGGCCCGCCGACGAATTCGACTGACCGCGCCCATGGACGTGATCTTCAGCGGCTTGTCGAGGATGAGCAGGCCGCAAAGGGGATCATCAGATGGGTTGAGCGCATCGTTCACGCGGATACACTACAGAGGAACCACGGGGCAGGTGTCCGAGCGGCTGAAGGAGCGGCACTGGAAATGCCGTGTACGGCATTTGTCGTACCGAGGGTTCGAATCCCTCCCTGTCCGCTTCCGTGAATCATGGACCGAAGCGTCCAATCGATCGATCAAACCGCCCCCGTACGCCGGGGGCGGTTGTTCGTTCCGGGCCAGGATGACCAGTCAAGGCGTGAAACACCAGGAGGAACTTGAAGTGGTATCATGCCTCGTCTTGCGGGCTGTAGCGCAGCTTGGTTAGCGCGTCTGACTGGGGGTCAGAAGGTCGGCGGTTCGAATCCGCCCAGCCCGACTTTCGCATCGAGCCGCTTCGCGTCGTATGCCCCTGCATTGCAAGGGACTTCCGCGAATCCGGCGACACGACGCCGCGCACCTCGTTAGCGCACTGCATCGCACCGGATTGCCCCATTTCGCGCCCCAACTGCTGGGGTAACTGCGGGGGGTCAGATTCCGTCAATTCAACCGGCCTTGAATCGATCGTGCCCGTCGCCCGGTGAGCTTCCGTCTCAGGCATCTGAATCGCCGGCACCGCGTCGATGGCCTTCGCCGCGTCATTTACGCCGAGGACGACGTAGTGCTTCTCCGTCGTCTTGTAGGACGCGTGACGCATCACCTGCTGGGCGAGTTGAGGCGGGACGCCCTGCCGGGCCATCGTGGTGCCAAGCGTCGTGCGGAGCGAATGCAGATCGATTTCCCTGCCATCCTCGTCCGTCGTGACCACGCGGAGCTTTGGCTTCGCCCGCGTGCCGGTTCCAACCATGACGACGTTCCCGGCGTCATCACGGACGACTTCCTCACGCGCCAGACCAGCGCGAAGAAAGTCGCGCTGACGCGTCCGGTTCGTGACAGCTTCAGGGAACACCCGCGCCGCCCCGATCGCCGGATGTTCCGCCAGTCGCTGATGGAGCGCATCCGCGAGCTGTGGATGCATCGGAATCTGGTCGATCCGTTTCGCCTTCCCATCGGAAATCGTGATGGTGTTGGCGTCAAAGTCCACATCGGTCCACTTCAATCGAATCAGATCACCACGCCGTAAGCCTGCGAGTGCCGCACACAAGTACCACGCCTCGCGTCCGCGTTCACGCGCCACTGATAGCAGCCGGGCCAGTTCATCCTCCGTCAACGGGCGACGAATCCGCCTTCGATCCCTTGCCTCATCTCGCTTCGTCACGACCGACAACGGATTCGACTTCGCCCGTCCAGTCCTGACGAGCCAGGAATAGAACGCGATCGCGATTGATCGGACGTAGTTCAAGGACCGCGCACTCAATCCGTCGCACTTCATGGCATGGAGGTGGTTCTCGAGCGCATCGCCCGTGATACCTGTGAGGCATTCCGCCTCGGCGTAGTCGATGAAACGCTGCAATGCATCCCGTTTCTGCCGGACGTGCGCACCGGTCTGCCCCGATCGTTCGCAATGCTGAATGTACGCATCGACATGCTCATGCAACGGACGGCGTGCTTCGATTGCGAAGCGGTCCGCCTGTTCATCGATCACACCATCCCGGCGCAGCGCGGCATCGGCGACATGCTTCGCCAGGATTCGCTCGGCCGCCGCCTTGTCGGTCGTGCGAGTTGAACGTTCTCGGCGGCGTCCGGTGTGGTCAAACCATGCCGCGATCCAGGCTCCGCGTCCATTGCGTTTGAAGATTGAACCAGATCCGCGTGATCGGCTTCGCTTTGTTCGTGCCATTTGGGATTCCTTTGCATTCAAACGTATCACTTCGCATTGCGACGCGCAAGACTGCACGGCGTCGCGTCGAGACACGCAAGCGACGCTCGTAGATACTCGCGCTTGCCGTAGATGCTCACTCCTGAGCGTGAGTATCTACGGGGAGTCTGAGCACCTATGAGGCAGTGACCACGACCATGGACCGCCAAATCCGTCCCGCTTGGATTCCGCTCCGATCCTCGGCTTCGCTCGCTGCAATGCCGATTTCGAAACACCATCTGCCTTGGCGCGGTCGAATAAGTCAATCGCCGGCACCGGCCCACCTTCAAGGGCAGCCGTCAACCACTCAGCAGCCTCATCGACTGCGCTGGTGTCGCGATCTCCACCTTGATCGCCAAGAGCAAAGTCAGCAGATACGTTGATTGGCTCGGGCTCCCAACCAATCCTCGCTCCACCACCATCATCCTCAATCCCGAACGCCAATCCCAAGACGTCAGGAGCCAGATTGTTCTTCACCGGAAGGAACAGACGCCGCCGCTTGTCGTCCTTGTCGGCCGCTACCACCCAGACCGCGCGGGCCGCTGCCGCGAAAGCAAGCGAACCCATCGCACGGTAAACCGCTGGACCTGATCCACTCTTGTTCATATGTGCGACCGCGACAACAGCAACGCCGTGACGAGCCGCGAGATCCGAGAGTGGCGCCAAGGTCCCTCGGACCGCGGCATCTCGATGAGTGTCGGTCTGCCCGCAATATGCTGAGATCGGATCGACGGTGACGAGTTGACAATTTGGTGTTTCCGAGATTGCCACACCCAGCGCATCAAGATCACGCGTCAGGTCAAATGGCTCATCGATCAACTGATTCTCTCCAATGGCATCAAAGGTCGGCCGTCGAGTCACAGCCCGCATAACGTTGACGCGGCAAGCATCACCACTGTGTGCATCGAGTCTTGGCCGGACCGTATCTGCCGCATCATCCTCGGCATTCAGCATGACAACGCCTGCAGGCTCACGCTCTTGGTCTGCCGTATCTGGCCACGGCGATCCAGTCGAGACCCGCGATGCGAGATCGACCGTCAACATGCTCTTGCCCTGACCGGGATCTCCAATCAACAGTGTCAACTTTCCGCGTGCGATCCGCCCTGGCCATAGCCATCGAACCGGCATCGGTTCCACATCGCCGAGATTCACCATGACCGGCATCACATTGGATTTTGGGTCTGACACTGACGAGAGTTGACATGCACGTGAATCTCTTGGGTTCTCAATCGGGGCGAATCCGCTCATGCTGCTGCACCTCTTGGATTACCGGCGATTGAGAGAACTGCCGCCTCTACCATGTTGGAGTGCGGCAACAGGTCAGCGACATCGATGAGGTATCGACTGAACAGATTCCATGATTGCGAGTGAAACGCGCGTCCTGCGAGCATCAACTGCTTCAATGCCGTCAGGTGGGCACGTCCAGCGCCGTTCAATTGCCATAGACAGGCCCGAACGAATTGCTGGTGACGCGGGTCATTGAAGTCAACTGGACGGATCATGTGCTGGACATGACTGACCCAATCGGGATGGCCGACCATTGCCGCCATCACGATGTAATCATCAACGAGGCGGATCTCTGGCACAAACTGTTCGATCGTTCGCCTATGATGGCTGTAATGTTGTCGCTGCGCTCCCGATTGCCGTCGGGGTGCGGCTTTCGCCGCGACTGGATCATGAGTCATATAGACGTTCCTTCCTTGGAATGCTCGCCAAGCCAGTCGTTCAGTGCCGATATGGGATACAGAATCGAGCGCCCGACCCGCACATGCGGAATCACGCCACGGTTCGTGAGTTCCCAGAGTTTGCGTCGAGACACGCCAAGCGCTTGTGCAGCTTCGTTTGCCCGAAGCGCAAGCTTGGGGGGCTGGGGGGCATTTGCGCGGTGTTCATCCATTGGCATCACCTCCGCGCATCCGCGTCCAGTGATCCCGTGCCGGTGAACCGGCGTCGAGCCAAGCCGCGATTTCGTCGCGTCTCCATCGCACAGACCGACCGAGCCTGATCGGTGCTGGCGTCAGCCCGCGAGCGTTGAGCTCGTTCCAGTGTCGCGATGAGATGCCCAGCAGGTCAGCAGCTTCGGCTGCCCGCAACAATAGTCGGTCGTTTGGCGGTGTAGTCATGCACCGATTAGAAACCGGTGCCGGTGCGTCCGCTATACCGCAAACGTAACGCTCACGTAGCGCTATCAGCGGATCTCAGCACCCTCCATCCCATGGCATGTTGGCGATCGATGTAGTAGCCCTTGCCTCTTGCCGTGGCGACGCCCCACTCGCGCAGCGCCGGTATAACGTGAGAGCGCAGAGTCTTCTCGTCGGTATCAATGCCCTTTTTCGAGAGCGCTTCGGCGAGTTCTGGCGCGGTACGACTCTCGTACAGATCGAGCGATGCCAAAATCGACAGAACAGACTGCCCTTTCTTCGATGGAGGGCTCGGTGAGGGCCCCATCTCCGGGACTATTGCTTGTTGTTGACGTAGCAAGTCATACCGACCCAAGACCGTCAGGATGGCTCTTTCTACATCGTCGCTGATTGACAGCATGTCGCGGACTTCTAGAACCTTCGGAACATGAGCTTCGCGCCACTCCTCAGACGAACCTTCATAGTCAATTGCCAACGCACCACGACTGACTGTACGCCGCGACACACCCGATACCAGATCATCTGCTTGTTGGCGCAGAAAGACGAAAGCATCCAACTTGCCGATCGCAGTCTCAACATATGTATCTGGGCAAAGTGCGATAAGCTTGGCGACATCAGAGTGCGGTGTGCCAACCGCGAGGGACTCACGTGCAACGTCACAGGTCGCCAATGAAACACAGAGGTCATCGCCTCGCCAGAAGCCGAAATCGCGATCAAATTCGAGCATTGTCTCAAGGCCCTCGGTGCTCGTGATATTCGTAACCTCTGCGGCGAGTGCAAGAATCGCGTACTGCGGTCGTGATTGCAGCAGGTCCTGCCAGAAGTTCACTGTTTCTTCAGCCTGCTGTGCAGCGTCTGATAGCCTCCCAAAATCGAACCGGTCATCAAGGTATGAGCGCCATTCGATACCTGCTTCCGTAAACGGGATGCCTTCAGTTGAGAATTTCATGTCGGTTCCAATCGTTCGAGGTTCATCCGCAGCAATTTGCCGAGGATCAGTTGCTCTATCTCCGCGCGACGGCTTGACAGTTCGTGACCCTTCGGCAGTGGTTGACCTGCGCTAGTCTCGACAAAGACTTCCGCCCATGATGGACTCCACTCACCGTCCGGTTCGATCGCGGCATAGGCCGCGATAACAGCATCGTCCAACGCCTTGGCGGCCCGTTGCGGGTGTTCAGTCTGGCGCTGCTTTGCGATGTGTGTCGCAATGTCCTTTCCGAGCAGTGTCGCAGGCCGACGCATGCAGAAGCAACTGCTTACGTGAAGCGTCAGGTTCTGCCAGAAGTATCCAGATGGAGTAGCCTCATTTCGGGAATTTCGGGACGCACCTAAGGGGCGTGTAGGTGAATCGCTGATTGAGACGTCACTGCTCTACCAGTCGGCGCTAGCGAATACCTGAGCGGCCCTTAAGGGGGCGATCAGGTTTGCCAGTCCGTCATCTCGCGATCGTTGTGCCAGTCGCTTGGAACGTTTGAAAGGCCACCGTCCAGCAAACCATGGGATGGCAGTATGCCTTTGGCTACTGACGCCCGACAGGCGCTGTCTACAATTCGCCGCGTGGCGTCGTACGTTCGAGCTGAGGCATCGCGCGTCGATGGCTCAAGACTCACATCCGAACAGTTCGCGGCCCGCGCCGCCGCATGCGTCGAGTGCAAGGCTTGTCTGAAGCGAGAGAGAATGACGGGCTAGGTTGGCGTGCGGAGCGCGGGGGCGGCAGAAGCAAGCGAGCGCACCTGGCGACGAAGATCACGATGCCGAAGGCGACGTGTCCGCGTGATCGATGGTGACGAGGGGTCACCTGCGGAGCGGCACGATCAGCGACAACAGCGGTACCGGTGCGGTCGCCATCGGCGGGTCGAGACTGTCTCAATATGGCGGGAAGACCGTTGGTCTGGCGGCGACGGTGGTCAGCAAGGGGTGATGGCGCTTTTGGCCCAGAACCGCTACGATGCCACTCGGGCACGCCATTTGCCCGGGATATCAGGAAACCGCGGATCCGTGAGCCGCGATCGCTGGTACCAACGTTTTGCATGCAGCCGCCAACGTCTCAGCGATCACTTTCAGGGTGACGGTAGCCCGTTTGGCCATTCGCGGCATAGCCCCTTCGTAGGGATTATTGCCAGCTTCAGCTAGCAATATGCAGGTTGGT
>JBCCFX010000131.1:0-11910 GCA_039029515.1 Planctomycetota bacterium | reverse complement strand
TCTGAAGTTGCAGGGCGCACGTCTCCAAGCATAGTGCGAGGATATGCGATCACCGGTCGCCACTCAACCACTCGACAGGGATGATGGGATGGTTCGTGCTTTTCGTTCGTGATGCGTGGCACGACTTCCGTCAGAGCTTTAGGCTGTCAGCATGTCCACATCATCGCGACGAGCTCCGGTCGTCCTCATTATTCGGGACGGCTGGGGACAGAACCCGAATTCGGATCAGGATCATGTCAATGGGATCCACCGCGCGCGGACGCCGATCGACGATCAGCTTCGGCAACATTGGCCGTTCACGCTGGTTCGGACATCAGGCGAAGATGTTGGTCTGCCCACGGGCACGATGGGGAACTCCGAAGTCGGCCACCAGAACATCGGCGCGGGCCGAATCGTCGATCAGGAACTCATGCGCATCACGCGCACGATTCGTGATGGTTCGTTCCTGACCCGCCCGGCGATCATCGGCGCGTTTGAACACGCAACGCGCACTGGCGGCAACGTGCATCTGCTCGGTCTGGTCTCGCGCGGCCGGGTGCATAGCGATCTCGCCCACGCCGTCGGACTCATCGATGCCGTAAAGCACAACGGATTCGACGGTGATCGAGTCTTCGTCCACGCGATTACCGATGGTCGCGACACCGGGCCGGCGACGGGGTTGGGATTCGTTGGCGAGCTTGAAGCGGCCATGCGTGAGCGCGGCATCGGGCATCTGGCGACCGTGATCGGCCGATTCTGGGCGATGGATCGTGATCATCGCTGGCAGCGCATTGCTTACGCCTATCAGTGCCTGACCGGGCGAACGGTGGCGCATGAGAAACTCTCAAGCGCGATGCAGGTTCGTACCGCAGCCTCTGCGCGCGAAGCGATTCAATGGGGATACGATCATCCGTTCAGCGCGACGCAGCAGGGCGACGAGTTCATCCTCCCGACGATGATCGTTGACCCGGCCACGAACGAGCCGCATCCGCGCATTGCCGACGGCGATGTCGTGTTGTTCTTCAATTTCCGCGGCGATCGACCGCGCCAGATCACGCGCGCCTTCATGTGCGATGCCGATGCCTGGCGCGACGTGCAGGAAGGCGGATTCGAGCGCGGCGAACCCTTGCGCGATCTCTACTTCGCAACCATGACCGGCTACGAGAAGAACCTCCCCGTCACTGCGGTCATCTTCGAAAAGCCTGACCACTTACCGATGATTCTTGGTGAGGCAATCAGTCAGGCAGGCATGACGCAGTTTCGGTGTGCGGAGACCGAGAAGTTTGCACACGTCACGTTCTTCATGAACGACTATCGCGAACTGCCGTTCGAAGGCGAACATCGTCTGCTGGTGCCAAGTCCACGCGATGTGCCGACATACGATCAGAAGCCTGAAATGTCAGCTGCAGGTGTGTGCGCAGGCGTGCTTGATCGATTGCGCGCTGATGATGGTGAGTCGGCAATCATCGTGAACTTTGCGAACCCCGACATGGTTGGTCATACGGGCAGTCTTGGCGCGGTGATTCACGCGGTGCAAACGGTCGATGCCTGCGTGGGTGAGATCGTTGATGCGACGTTGGCTCGTGGCGGAAGCGTGATCATCACGGCGGATCATGGCAACGCAGAACAGATGTGGGATACGGCGAATGACTGTCCGCATACTGCGCACACAACGTATGACGTTCCATTGTTCATTGTTGGCGAACAGTATCGTGGTGCGATGTTGCACGATGACGGTCGGCTCGCGGATATTGCGCCGACGATGCTGTCGATGCTTGGGATTGATGTACCGTCAGCGATGACCGGAACGCCGTACGTTTGAATCACGCGCGGCCGAGAAACCAGCGCAATTCCTGTTTCATCAGCGTCATCGCACCAAGGCCAAACGCAAGGACACCAATCACGGTGAGCACGGGCAGCGCGATCACGGCATCGCGCCACGTGGTGATGGTGGGCCATGCGATGGTGGCGGCACCGACAATGGCGGTCATCATCAATGTCAGGCCGAGCGTACGCATCCAGCTTCGACGAACATCACGATCAATCAGGTTCGCGCTGGTACGACCCTGCACGCGCAAGAGCCAAATGGCCTGAAGCGTGGCGCAGATGGACGTGGACCATGCGAGGCCGGCTTCGCGCAACGGTGTCCAGATGAGCGCACAATTCAGGATGAGGTTCAGCAGCACGATGCGCACGGCGATCCGCACGGGCGTGCGCACGTCACCCTTGGCGTAGAACGCGCGTGTGAGCACATGATTCATCGAATACGCCCAGACCGCCGGCGCGTAGCCGAGCAGGATCCAGCCGACGGCGGTGGAATCTTCGCGTGTGAACTCGCCACCTTGCAGGAACGCGGCAACGAGCGGTTCGCGTACAAGCATCAGGCCGGCGCTCGCAGGCAGGCCGATGAACACGACGAGCCGGAGACCGCGCCGAACGGTCGTCGCGAAGTCTTCCGGTTGATCAGCCTGCCGGGCGAGCAGGGGGAAGATCGCGGTCGCGATCGCGATGCCGAACACACCGAGTGGGAATTGGTACAAGCGTTGGGCGAAGCTGACGCCCGCCATGGCGCCTTCCTGTAAGGGGTACTCGAGCGATCCGAGCATCGGGCCAACGGTGGTCGGATAGCTGGCGATGATGCCGTCGAAGAGTGTGTTGATCTGCAGCACGCCGAGCCCGAGGATCATCGGTCCCGCCTGTCGAATGACGCTGCGAAGGTCATCGCGTGCAGCGTCCGTGTCGCGCTGCCACCAGGGATGCCGGCGCAGTGCGAGCATGGACCACGACAGTTGAATGATGCCCGCGATGACGACCGCGAGCGCAACGAGTGCAACGTGCGCGATGCGCTCATCATCGACGATGTCGAGATTCACGCTGAGCCGCGCGCCGAACAGTGCGGCGGTGATGAGGCAGACGTTCAAGACGATCGGTGCTGCGGCGGTGGGTCCGAAGCGGCGATGCACCTGCAGCATCGCGCCGAGGAGTGCGACCAGGCACACCAGTGGCATGTACGGCAGCATGATCATCATCAGCCAGATGGCGACCGGCGGTCGATCCCCAAGCGTGCTGAGCATCATCAGGAGGAGTTCGCCCGCGAGTACGACAGCGCCGAGCGTGACCGTCAGGCGATGAATCGTGCGTGAAGCGAGCGCGCGGGCGCGCTCCGGGTTCTCATCGACGAGTTTGGCATAAGCAGGAAGAAATGCCGCGGCGAGCGCACCTTCACCAAAGAGGCGGCGAAAGAGATTCGGCACCATGAAGGCGAAGAAGAAGGCGTCCATCAACGGGCCAGCGCCGAAGACGCGGCTGAACGTGGCATCGCGCGCGAGGCCGGTGACCCGGCTGACAAGCGTCAGCAACGAGACGGTTCGGGCATGTGATTCGAAGCGTTCGGCCACCACGGTTCCTCAGCGGGCGTCAGGTCGTCCCATCATCCATCGGTCGGAACCATGAAGGCGACGCCACATTCGCCGCATCGACCCTGTCCATTGCTCATCGATGCGCCGCGGAGATCGTGGCCGCAGGCTCGGCAGCGAATCGCCTGGTCGTAGTGACGAGCAACGCGACGCCGATAGAGGGCGACCAGCACCGCACCGACCAGACAGACGATGGTGATGTCGACGAGGTTCTGAACCGGCATCGGCATGCGCAGCATGGTCCGGATTGGCTGCGCCAATGAGAGCGATGGCAGGCGCCCGCCGAGTGACATCTCATAGACCTTCGCAAGGGCAAACGCTCCAAGCACGATGCCAGGCAGTACTGACAGGCCGATGACGGCGGGGAGCCGAGCGGCGTGAAGCGTGGCGCTGGCGCGCGGCGACGTGAACGTGGACCACTGGTCAGCCGCAAGTTGCTGTCCGCACGTGGTACACGTACCGAAGCCAAAGTCATCCGGCGTGAAATCCGGATGATCGGTCCCGCATTCGAAGCAGGTCTTCTTCGCTATGAGATCGCGCGTTGTTTGGCGCCACCAGGCCATGGTGCACAGGCCGCCAACAATCATGAGCGACGCGCCGGTGCCGAGCATGAGCGCATGGCGTGAGGACTCCGGCAGCAGCTTCCAGCCAACGAGAAACGCGCCGGCGCCGAGCATGCCAATCGCGATGAACGCAACGAATCGCTCGTCTTTGCGAAAGATGACATCGACGACGTGCGCACTTCGACGAAGTCGAAGCATGTTCATGGCCCGGCCGACAGGTTTGAGCGCCCAGAGCCATGCGCCAACGATGAGCACACCAAGCACGTTGGCGAGCAGATCGAGTGACGAGACATGCCGGCCCAATGCGGGAATTCCCTGCGTGACTTCGTCCAGTGCCGACCACGCGAGCATGATCAGCACGACGAGCCAGCGGGCGCGAATCCAGCCGGTCCGCCAGAAGAGGAATGTGAGGGTGCCGAACGCGACAAGATGCGTCGTCTTGTCGGATGGACCGGTTGGTGGCAGTGTGAGTTGCGGCCAGTGTGTGGTTGTCGTGACGATGAGCGCTGCGATCACGAACACAATGCGCCACGGTCGGCGCACGGCGGCGTGCCAGGCTCGAACAGGATCAGGTGTAGGTGGGATCGGTGTCGTCACCGGCGGATGATAGAGCGTCTGGCCGCGACGGGTCGAATGGTCGTGGCGTTTCGACGATCGGCGGCGCTGGCGGCTGGTACGACGTTGGCGGCGGAACCGCGAACTGATGCGTCGATGGTGGCGGCGCGCTCACCGGTGGCGCGGTCGGTGGCGGTTTGGATTCAAACGTCTGATGGACTGGTGCCGGCGGATTGATCGGTGGCGTGTCGGCCGGCGTCGGTTCAGGCGGCGTGAATGTCTCCACGTCGTGCGTCGGTGACGCGGTGGCGATGTGTTCATCCGGGTGATCGTCGTCGGTGGGCGCAGGTGTTTCGTCGACCGGCGGGTCGTACGCTTCACAGACGCGTGTGATGCCGTTCGCAGCGTCTTCCTTCGTCCATCGTTCCAGCAGGTTGTCGGCGATCTTCGCGTAATCGAGTGCGCCCGGACACCACGGTGCGTAGTCAAAGATCGTGTTGCCGAAGCTCGGTGCTTCGGCGAGCTTGATATTTCGTCGGATCGCGGGTCGGATGACGTGGCATGCATTCCACGGCACATCCTGATCGCGGGCGGCGGTGAAGAACGCATCGATATCCGACACGACTTCGCGCGCGAGCGTCGTCTGGGCTTCGTGCATGCAAAGCAGAATGCCTGAGACGCGCAGGTCGGTGTTGACGGACTGGCAGACGAGGCCGACGGTCTCGAGCAGTTTGCCGACGCCTTGCAGCGCGAGGAAGTGCGCTTGCATCGGGACGAAGACCTCATGGGCGAGCGTGAGCGCGTTGAGCGTGAGCAAGCCGAGGCTCGGCGGGCAGTCGATGAGAATGACGTCGTATCGATTGATGATCGGCGCCATCTTGCGTCGCAGGATGGACTGACGGTCGGGGACGTTGGCGAGTTCGGGTTCTGCGCCTGCGAGATCGACGTCGGCGAGAATGACGTCGAGGCGTTCGCGCGCGTTTCGAATCAGCGCATCCTCCGCGGGAACGTCCGGGTCGATCAATAGGTCGTAGACGGTGTGTTCAATGTCGTCTGCTTCGACACCGAGGTGCAGGGTGAGATGACCCTGTGGATCGAGGTCCAGCATGCAGACGTGCTGGCCGGCTCGTGCGAGGGCTGCGCCAAGGTTCACCGTACTGGTGGTTTTGCCCACGCCACCTTTCTGGTTGAGCATGGCAATGATGCGCGGGCCCGCCGTCCTGGCGCGATCAATCTCGGTCATGGCCACAGTATACGAGCGTCCTGTGCGGTTCGGCCGGATCGGGGGATGAGTTGACGGCAGGGCGGTGGTGATTGGGTTGTGGGTATTGGGTCGTGGGTCGTGGGTTGTGAGTCCTGCCCGAACCCCGAACCCCGAATCCCGAACCCCTACACTACCTCCATGCCCACGATGCAGGATGAAGCCGTGGTGATTCGGCGATGGGACTGGTCAGAGACGTCGCAGACGGTGAGTCTGTTGACGCGCGAGCACGGCATCCTCCGCGGCATTGCGAAGGGGGCGAAACGCGAAAAAGGCTCGTTTTCAGGCGGTCTGGACCTGCTGACGCGGGGGCAGATCGTGGCCATCGTGAAGCCCGGCCGGGATCTCGCGACCCTGGCGCAATGGTCGCTCGAGGAGACGTTTCGTCACCTCCGTCAGTCGCTCGCGGCGAATCGTGCCGGGCTGTATTTCGCGGATCTCATTCACCACGTCCTGTCGCAGCATGAGGCCAATGCGCCGGCGTACGACACGTTCGTGCGCGGTCTCCGGGATCTCGCCGACCGGTCCATGATCGGGTTGACGATGCTGCGGTTTCAATGGTCCATGCTCGTGCATGCGGGGTATCAGCCGATTCTGGATCGCGATGCCGAGACCGGACAGCAGATTCCTGAGGATGTTCCGACCGTGGCATTCAGCGCGGAAGCTGGCGGCGTGGTGACGGATAACGGTGCGACGGGTCGTTGGCGTGTTCGTCGCGAGACCATCGCGTTGCTCGTGGCGATTGCGGCCGATGAGGCGCCGGTTGATATGCCGGACGCGACGATCGATCGCGCGAACCGGTTGTGTGCCGCGTACTGGCGCGAGGTTCTCGGACGGGAGATCGCGTCGATGCGTTTCGCCTTCTCGGACGGCCTTCAGGGGCCAGCACGACCGCAAACGCGCTGAGTCTGCAGCAGACCATTGTTCGACTGAATCCTCCGGGTCGAAGCGCCGATGCTCGACGAGTACCTTTCCAAGACTCCGCGGGTGAATTCGGACGTTCGAATTGCCGGCGAAGACAGTGCTGACGGACCCGGTTGTCCATGACGAACGACGCCCTGGAATCTGTCCTGCGAAATCCGCGGCTGCCGTCGCTGCCAAGCGTCGCGCTCCAGATTCTGGAGTTGACGCGCGACGAGACGGTCGAGATGAAGGCGGTCGCCGACGTGGTCCGGTATGACCAGGGGCTGTCGGCGAAGGTTCTGCGCACGGTCAACTCAAGTTTCTACGGTCTGTCGAAACCCTGCGCCACCATTCAGCAGGCGCTGGTGTACCTCGGACTGAACACCGTCAAATCCGTCGTGCTTGGCTTCAGCCTCGTCGAATCCATGGATGGCGGCGACGAGACAACGATTGACTTTGATTACATCACCTACTGGCGGCGTTCGATCTACGCGGCCGTCGCGGCGCGCGAACTCGCGCAGTACGTGCCGGACGTCGATGCGGATGAAGCATTCCTTGCGGCGCTGATGCAGGACGTGGGGATGATCGTCCTCTTTCGCGTCTTTGATGATGAATACCTGCAGTGCCTCGATATCAACACGTCCGATGGTCATCGCGAACTGCTCGTCAAGGAGCAGCAGTACTTTGAGATGACGCACGCGGAAGTCGGCGCGGCGATGGCGCAGAAGTGGAATCTCCCGGAGTCACTTCAGTCTGCGATCTGCCATCATCACGATCATCGGCGAGCGCCGTTGGCGCACCAGTCATTCGTTCGTGTCATTGAATTGGCAGGCCAGGCCGCAGAGGCGTTGAAGGTGGTCATGCCGCCAGACGCGATCAATACGTACCTCGAATCCGCAAGCGAATGGATCGGCCTGGCGCACGTGGATGCCCGCGAGCTGCTTGGCACGATTGCAACATCAGCCGATGAGCTTGGCGCGCTGTTTGACGTCAAGACCGGCGCGATGCCCGACGTACAGGCGATCATGTCGTCTGCCGACGAATTCCTGCTCGCGCATCAAATGAAGCTTGAACGCGAACGTGAGATGCTCGCGGAGTCGAACGAGGCGCTGAAGAGTCAGTCCGTGACCGATCCGCTAACCGGGGCGGCGAACCGAAAGTGCTTCGATCAGGAATTCACCCGACTGTTCGAATCGGCGCACACTGGAAGCACATGTCTATCCATCGTGTTCTGCGACGCTGACCGTTTCAAGCTGGTCAATGACACCTACGGCCACCAGGCCGGTGATGCCGTGCTGATGGAACTCGCAAGGCGATTGATTGAAGTCGTCGGCGACACCGGCACCGTCTGTCGATACGGCGGCGAAGAGTTTGCCATCCTGCTGCCTGACATGAATCGCACTGAAGCGACTCGCTGCGCGGAAGCGATGCGCGGTGCCATCGAGGGTGAACCGATCTCGATCGGTGCCGGCATGGGCGATGCATCGACGATTCCTGTGACGGTCAGTCTTGGTGTGGCATCGCTCGAGCCAGCATACCGGCACATCATCTCGCGGCCGGACCTGCTGCTGCGCGTCGCCGATCAGGCGGTGTATGCGTCGAAGAATGCCGGACGAAACTGCGTCCGAGTGTTCCGGCCGAAGGTCGCAGCGTAGTGTCGATCACGCCGGCGTAAGCCGACCGGTGACCACTGGCGTCAAAGGAAACGCAGCCGCCACTTCGCGCAGGTCATCAAGCGTGACGGCGTCGAGCATGCGAAGTTCATCTTCGAGACTGCGATAGGTGCCGAGATAGGTCATGGTTCGGCCGAGGCGATTCATGCGGCCGGATGGACGTTCGCTGTGCAGCGTCGCTGCGGTCAGCACCTTGCTGCGCATGCGCAGGGCGTCATCCTCGGTGAGGGAATCCACGAGGTCCGACAGCGCCGTACGCACCACGGACTCGACCGCATCGGCTTGCGCAGGATCGCACGACGTATAGACGAACGTTTCGCCGAAACCATCGTGCGGTTCGTACTGGGCCTGTGCTTCTTCCGCGAGCCCGGTGTCGACAAGCGCCCAATACAAGCGTGATCCTTCCGCGTCGCCGAGGATCTGCGCCAGCAACGCGGCGGCATGGCGACGGTCATCATCCATTGGCGGTGCCGGGATGATGTAGAGCTGATAATGCAGGTTGACGTTGTCGAGTTCGATCGTGAATTCGTTCGGCGTCGTGTTGAACGCGGGATACGCACGGACCGCATCCGTCCGCGGCCAGTGGGCGCAATGCGAACGAATGCGTTCAACCATGGCATCGAAATCCAGATTGCCGGCCAGGGCAACGACGGTATTGTCCGCCGAATAGCGGTGTTCGAAATACGCACGCATCTGAGCGGCGGTGAGGTTCGTGATGGTGTCGTTGGTGCCGAGCACGCGATGGCTGAGCGGGTGATTCTGGTAGTACGCTTCGAGTGATCGTTCGTAGAGCACCCAGAACGGCTGATCGTCGTACATCGCGATCTCTTCGAGGATGACGCTCTTCTCGTCATTGAAGTCCGCTTCGCGCAGCGACGGTCGCATGATGTCGGACAACACGTCTTCGGCCGCTGCGAGGTGTTCCGGCAGCGTATGCGCGTAGAACGCAGTCATCTCGCTGGTTGTGAACGCATTGTGCACGGCGCCAATATTGTCGAAATCATTGTCGACCTGCTCGGCGGTTCGCGCATCCGTGCCTTTGAACATCATGTGTTCGAGGAAATGGCTGGTTCCCATCTCGGCCGGCGTCTCGTCGCGCGAGCCAGCTTTCACGAAGAAGCCGATCGCGGCCGATGCAGCGGTCGGGTCAACTTCAGCGCAGATGGTGAGTCCGTTGTCGAGGGTCGCTTCGTGGTACGCAATGGTCATGTCGATAGCGTAGGCGAATTCATCGCGCCTCGGTGGTGGTCATACGAATGGTCATTGGATCATCAGCGGCGGAAGACAGCGCGAAGGCGTCGGACCGGCGGGTCATCGTCGTCCATGAAACTCACCGGCGGAGTTTCGATGGCCAGTCCGGCACCGCGTGCGAGATCCGCGACTTCAGATTCGGTCAACGGCCAGGGTGGGCCGGCGTCCGCGGGTGCCGGCGCTTCGGTGCCACGTGCGATGACGAGCAGATAACCGTTCTTTCCGACGAGTTCAGCGATCGCACCCATCGTCTTCGGCCGCTGCTTGAGCGGGAGCGCCTGGATCGTGTTGATCTCCACCACGAGATCAAACCGTCGTCGCCAGCGGGACGGTGGATCAAAGATGCAACCGACCTGAAAACTGTCGGCACAGGACGGATGCCGTTCGCGTGCCCAGTCGATTGCACAGGGGCTGCAATCGAATCCGGTGACATCGAAGCCCCGCTGTACGAGGGCGCGAACGTCGTCGCCAAGACCACAGCCGACGACGGCGACGCGGGCCCCGCATCGGATCAGGGATGGTGCAACAGCGTTGAGCCAGGTGACGAGGGCAGGATGGGGTTCGCACCGTGCCCAGGGCACCGCGCGTGGATCCCGTTCGGCCGTCGCGTAGACGGCGTCAAAATCCTGCGTGGATCTCGGGGCAGATACGACAGCGGCTGGCATCATCATGATGACTTGCTCCAGTCCCCCCCCTCCGCGAGGAGAACCCGGCCTCAGCACAAAGGTACTTCGCAACCATCGGACGACCAAGGGGAATTCGTCAGTCGCGTTCCGCGATCGGAACTCGTTCTTTTTGTCACGAAGGGGCAAAATCGGTCTAAGTGTCTGAAAATGATCCTGTTAGGATGATCTTCGTGGGTTGTCGCCGGAGGCGCGGCATCAGGGTGTAAATCCCTGTTTATCATGGTGTTAGGCGGTCGGTGGCCCGGTTTCGGGTATGATCGTCATTGTGGGGCGGAATCAACGGAACATCCACGCCTTGATTCGATCAGGATTCCGCTTGAACGAGCGGTGGGATTCTGCTGGACTGGTGGTGCGGTGCCGGACCCGGGCACGCGGAGGAGAAACTGCAATGGAACGCACATTTCTGTGGGTCATGGCCTGCGTCGTCATGGCATCAGCACGGTCGCTGCATGCGGGCAACATCATCTCGGTCACCAGTGGTGAATCGATTCAGGCGGCAATCGATATCGCAGTCGACGGCACACTGATTCAGGTCGGTCCCGGGCTGTACACCGAGAACATCGACTTCCTCGGCAAGAACATTTCGGTGGTCGCGACCAACGGCTCGGCGGCAACAACCCTGGCGGCGCCCGGCAGCCTCATGCCCATCGTGACCATCACCAATGCGGCGGAGATGAATGACATCCTCTTTGAAGGCTTCACCGTGACCGGCGGCAACGTCGAGTCGAACGGTGCCGGCATCTTCATCAATGACGCGGATCCCGTCATTCGTGGTTGTTCGATCGAGAACAATACGGCACTGCTTGACGGTGGTGGCGTGTACATCAACGGCGGCGCTGAGCCCGTCTTCGAGGAATGCCTCTTCACAGGGAATGACGCGGATCGTGGCGGCGCCGTGTACGCGGAGTCTGCCACGCCGGTGTACAAAGACTGCATCTTCCGAAACAACACCGCTTCGCGCGGTGCCGGCATGGCCAACATCGGTGGCAGTAGCCCGATGGTGATTCAGTGTCTGTTTCACGACAACGTGGCATCAGCCTTCGGCGGCGGCATGTACAACGCGGGCGGCAGCGATCCTGCGATGATTCAATGCACATTCTCGCGGAACGGTGCGTTCACCGGCGGCGGGATGTACCTCGATGGAAGCGGTGCGACTTCGGTCAACAGCATCTACTGGGACAACACCGATACCAGCGGGACGACGTCATCCGCGCAGATCAATGTTCAGGCCGGCACGCCGATTGTGACAAGCAGCATCGTGCAAGGCGGATTTGCGGGCGCGGGCAATCTGAATGCTGACCCGCTATTCGAGAATCCGGTCGGCGGTGATTTTCAGATTGCTGACTTCTCGCCGGCGATCGATGCTGGCGATAACACGGCGGTTCCGATGTCTCGCATGGTTGACCTCGATGACAATCCGCGCTTCGTTGATGACGAAGGCGTGACTGACACGGGCATCGGCACGGCGCCGATCGTTGATATTGGTGTCTTCGAACATCAGATCAATTCGGAACTCATGTTCATTGCGGTTCCGGCAACGTTCGGACTGATTCAGGAAGCCATCAACGCCGCGGGACCGAATGCGGTGATTGAAATCAGCGCGGGCACATACAACGAAACGCT